>JANQIW010000037.1 GCA_028281945.1 Prochloraceae cyanobacterium PL24a_bin.78 | reverse complement strand
GACAAGGGGGACAAGGAGGACAAGGAAGATGGGTTTTGGGCTGGGAATCAGCAGGGAAAAGAGAGCTTTAACTCTATCATCGTTTTAGAAAATTGGTATGAGTATAGTCAGGATTTTAATACTAAAGACAAAATCAAAGTCAATCCCTTTAATATTTGAGTTAATACTTGAGAGATTGACTAAGTTAAGAATAAATTTAATAAAAAATAAATAAAATTAGTTGATTAAAGAGCATTTAAAAGTAAACTTTTGAGTTACTTTATTAATTTATCTTAGATATAGGATATAGTCTGAGCCAGATCGAAATCTTTTTGTGTCAAACCCCCTTCATCATGGGTTGTTAAAGTAATGAAAACCTGATTATAAGATATAGAAATATCTGGATGATGTGCGGCAGCTTCAGCAGGTTCAACTAACTTATTCACAAATTGAATCGCTTCGATGAAATCTTTAAATTTACGAGTGGTTTTTAGCTCTTTACCTTCAACCGTCCAACCTTGTAATTGATTTGCTTTTTGAGATATTTCTTCTTGTGGTAGTAACATTTTGTAATTATTGAGTTTCAACTTGCTTCCATTGTAACAAATTTTTAAGTAGGATAAATATTTCCTTAAATACTTTAAAAGCCTATTTTAGAAAACAAATTTTTCATTGTTATCAATAAAAAAAGGCAAAAATCAAAAGCATAAACTTCGATCGTGCCTTTTAAACATTTATAAAATAAGTAATATCTTGAAAGAAAAAATTAACCACCAGTTTGAGCGGCTACTTCCTCAGCAAAATTCTTTTCTTCTTTTTCAATACCTTCACCCAAGATGAACCGGCTAAAACGTCGAACTTGGATATTTTCTCCTAGTTGAGCAATACTTTTCTTAACCAATTCCTCAACAGTAATAGTTTGATCTTTAATATAAGGTTGATCTAATAAAGAAAGCTCTTTAAGGCGTTTGTCAATTCTACCTTGAACAATTTTCTCCTTGATATTATCTGGTTTTTTCGCCAAATCATCTCGGCCCATTTCAATTTCCTTTTCTTTGTTAGAAATTTCTTCAGGAATATCATCAACTTTCACGTATTCTACATTAGGACAAGCCGCAATTTGCATCGCAATATCCTTAACCAAAGCTTTAAACTCATCTCGACGAGCCACAAAATCAGTTTCGCAGTTAACTTCTACTAATACACCAATACGGGATCCTGTATGAATATAACTTTCGATTAAACCTTCTGTTGCTACACGGCCTGCTTTTTTCTCTGCTGAAGTGATCCCTTTTTTTCTCAACCATTCAGTAGCTTTTTCAACATCGCCATCACACTCTGCAAGGGCTTGTTTGCATTTCATCATGCCCGCGCCAGTTTGCTCTCGTAATTCTTTAACTAGTTTTGCTGATATTTCGGCCATCTTGCTTTTTCCTTAACTTTAAGATTTTAGATTGATTGCCTTAATTTTCCTCCTACTAAAGTCTCTTTGGCAAGAGGAAAATTTTGTAGCATCCTTTATTATTGTACTACAAAAACATCGCTAATAATTCTTTAAATTAATCATTAACTATAATTACTTAATTATTCTTCTTCACCATCACTTTCAGGATCACTATCAGTTTCAGTATCATCATCACTGACATCGTCTTCAGCCTCAGACTCGGAATAATCTTCTCCATCATCCATTTCTATCTCTTCTTCATATTCATCGGCATCAGAATAATCCATCTCATCTAAGGATTCATCAAATTCTTCGTAATCCTCATAATCAGCAGATTGTCCATGACGGCCTTGATAAATGGCATCGGCTAATTTACCTATAATCAATTTAATTGATCGAATGGCATCATCATTAGCGGGTACCGGAAGATCTACAGGGGAAGGATCGCAGTTGGTATCTAACATGGAAACAATGGGTATTCCCAACTTAATACATTCTGAAATAGCATTATGTTCCCGACGAATATCCACAATGATTACCACATCAGGGATTTTACGCATGGTTTTAATGCCGCCAAGATACTTTTGTAACTTTCCTAGTTCTCGACGTAGTACTGACCCTTCTTTTTTTGGTCTTCGATCGATGGAGCCTGTATTTTCCAATTCTTCAAGCTCTTTAAGTCGATCTACTCTGGTTTTGATAGTTTCCCAATTGGTGAGCATCCCACCTAACCAACGTTGGTTAATATAATATGCCCCACAACGAGTTGCTTCTTGAGCAATGATTCCTGCGGCTTGTCGTTTTGTGCCGATAAACAGAAATTTTTTACCTCTTTCGGAAGCTTTAAGAATGTAATTATAGGCTTCATCCATTAGTTGGGCAGTTTGAACTAAATCGATGATATGTACGCCATTACGGGATGTGTAGATGTATTCGGACATTTTGGGATTCCAACGACGAGTCTGATGCCCAAAATGAACTCCTGATTCTAAAAGTTCTGCTAATGAAACTACTGGCATTGATTTTTCTCCTTTCGGGTTATACCTCCATTCAGGTGGATTTCGCTTTCGAGAAACACCCGAAATCCTGAATGTGCGATTTTTACAACTTTCCTAGGATAACACTTTATGATTTTTGTGGCAAGATTTTTTTTGGGAAATTTTCTGGAATGATTCTTACTTAAATTGAGGAGAATATTAGTGACAATTATCCTTTCTGTTTTATTTTCTCAGTCTTATCCAAAGAAATATTTAGGAATACTATTAATTCTCTGAGATAAAAATTTTGACCACAACTCACTCTAAAATTTAAAACTGTATTTTTTAGTCTTTATTTTCAGTTAAATCAAAAGCTCGGTTGTTATCTTAATTAGGATTCTTTTCTAAAATTTTCTAATAACTTCATTCACAATTATTTAGTATTTGTTCTCTTAATCTAATAGCGGCTAAATAGTCAGGTTTAATTTCAATCCCTCGATCAAGATCTTCAATACTAAGTTCACACTGTTGCAAGGATCTATGGACTAATGCCTTAGTATAATATACTTCATATAATTGAGGTTCTAGTTCAGTTACTTTATTATAATCTAAAATAGCTTCTTGAAAACGTCCTTGTTTTCTTTTGGCATTACCTCTACCTAAATAAGCATAAGCATAATTTGGATTTATTTTAATTGCTTGATCGTAAGAAGCAATGGCTTCTGGATATCTTTCTAATGCAAATAAAGCATTCCCATGATTATTCCAAGCAATAACATAATCTGGTTGATAAAGTTTTGCTCGATCGAAAGCTTCTAGAGCTTCTTCAAAACGTTTAAGCTTCACAAGACTTTCTCCTAAGTTATAATATCCTTGATAAAAATCAATTTGAATATCAGTAGTCTTGCGATAAAATTCCAGAGATTCTTGATATTTTCCTAAACTATATAAAGCAAGGCCTTGGCAATTAATAGCCTCAACAAAATTTGGTTGGATTTGGGATGCTCGCTGACAAGATATAAGTTGTTGTTCAAAACGCCCTAATTGAGAGAGGGCAAATCCTTTATAGTACAAGCTGTTGGCTGCATTAGGATTAATTTCTATAATTTGATCAAAGAACTGTACTGCTTCTATATATTCTTGTTGGTTGATTAACTCAATACCTTTCTGAAATAAGAACACTGAGCGAACAAATGGAAAAACAAACCATAGTAATGCACCTAAAGTTCCTGCTACAGCAAATTTAATGCCCATATTTAAAGTAGAAGATGGTAACATCCCATGTTTAAGATCATTAATCACATCAGATGAATTTTGATAACGCTCTTTCCAATCAGGGCGTACCATTTTTTCTAAAATGGTGATCAATTTAGAACTGGCATTGCTATGACGTTGTAAAATTTCTTTATAACTACGTTCATCATCTACAATTTCCTTAGGAGATTTCCCTGTTAAGGCTTGAATTCCCATCATTCCTAAAGCATAAATATCACTATTACATTTAGGCTTGCCTTGTTGTTGCTCTGGAGACATAAATCCCACTGTTCCAATGGCAACGGTTACAGATGTTTGCCCTGTTTGAATATTGGTTTCTAAGGTACTAATTTCTTTTACTGCACCAAAATCAATTAATACTAATTTGCCATCACTATAACGTCTAATTAAATTGGAAGGTTTAATATCTCTATGAATTACTTGTCGGTCGTGGACGAATACTAAAATTTCTAAAACTTCTTCTAAAATCTGTTCTACTTCGCTCTTGTTTAATATTTTACCGCGATGAATATCTTCTTCTAAACTCCTACCTTCAATAAATTCTTGAACGATGGATAATTCTTCTTCATAATAGGCTAATAATGCAGGAATTTGAGGATGATTCCCTAATTTTTCGAGAGTTTCTGCTTCTTTTTTGAATAATCTTTTTGCTATTTCTAAAGTGTTTTCGTCTTTTACCATAGGTTTTAACTTTTTGACGACACACTTTTGTTTTGTTTCTATATCTTCTGATAGAAAGGTTTCACCAAATGCTCCCCTTCCTATTCTTTTAATGATTTGATATCGCCCACCTATTATACTGTTATTCATAAAATGTACTGGCAAAGGTATAAGTTATTATTTAGGTTAGCAAGTGTAATTGTGACCGTTCTTTTGACATAGTATTATAGATAGAATTTAGGTTAATTTTAAACAATTAAAATTTTAAAACAGGGTAAGCTTTGCAAAACAAGGAAATTCCTCTTTTCATTATAATCCAATTATTGACAAAATTTAAGAAGAATTGGATCCAATCTATCCCTTGTTAATATAAACTTGAACTGCATCTAATATTTAATTTTTGTCTATCATTTTTTTGTCCTTAAATAATCAATTATCTTTCTATGTCTGAGCGAAAAATTGGAATTTCTCTATCCAACCTTTTTTTAATTATTGCTACTGTTTTGTTGTCAATTTTAATTTGGCAATTAAGAAGTTTAATCTTGATTTTAATGATTGCTATTGTTATAGCTTCTACTTTAGCACCAATTATTGATCATGCTGAAAAGTTTAAAATTCCTCGTTGGTTAGGTGTAATCTTGGTTTATTTAGGGATAATTGCTATTTTAACCGGATTGGTTTTATTACTTGGTCCTACTGTTATACAACAAATTCAAGCTTTAGTACAAAAATCACCTAATTATATTGAAGAGTTAAAATCTATTTTTACGAATTTAACTGTACGTTTTGGTATGGCTGAACCGGAAAATTTGAGCTTGATCGATCGCTTTTTTGATATTCAGGCGGTTATTTCTTGGACTTTACGCTCTTCTCAAAGGCTTTTAGTTCGCTCTTTAGGCTTAACAAGGGGTTTTCTCGGTGGAGTTTTAAATATAATTTTAGCATTGTTACTCTCGGCTTATCTCTTATCTGGCTCGAAAAATTTAATTCAAGGCTTTGTGAGCTTGTTTCCTAAGCCTTGGGATGAGCGTTTGGCACAGCAAGTTAAACCTATTAGCCAAAGAATGGGTGGTTATATCCAAGGAAGACTTTTAGTTTCTTTTATCTTGGGTGTGGCTATTAGTTTTGGTTTAAGAGTTGTAGGTATTTCTGAATTTGCTTTGGGTTTGGGTGTAATTGCTGGTATTACTAATCTAATTCCTTTTTTTGGTCCTGTCTTAGGGGCAATTCCTGCTTTGATTGTGGCGGTTTCTTTTGGTGGTTGGACTTTTTTATGGACTTTGTTATTATTTGTTATTATCCAAAATATAGAAACTTATGTGTTAGATCCTCTTTTGGTTGGTTCTTCGGTTAAGGTTACTCCTTTATATCAGTTATTGGGAGTGCTTAGTGGGGTACAACTTTTAGGAATTCTTGGTGCTTTGATTATTCCTCCTTGGGTGGCTGGTGCTAGTGTTGTTTTAGAAAATCTTTATTTAAAACCTAAAATGGAACGAGAAAAACAAATGGAAATATATAATTAATAAGTAATAAATAATCATTTAATTAATAGTTAATGCTAGATTATATTTTAAAGAAAAATTATATATTTTGATCATAATGATTTAAAGATAGAATTTTTTTATTTTATTTTTTGCAGTTTCGCTTTAATGCTTAGGAATTAATAGCTTTTTGATAGTTTATTAAGTAATGATTTCTTTTAAAAAAAAGTTTTTGGTTATCAAATTTAAATTTATTTAGAGAATTTTTAGGATTATGTCTGATTTAGTTAAGGCTCAACCTCCATTGGAATTTATTCCTCCTGCATTTAATCCTCTGGTTTTATCTCTTGGTAAGGTAGTTTTACCTTGGTGGCTGAAATTGGGTACTAATATTACTGAGGTTAAAGCTCATAACGTTGAGACTTTGGCAAGGCTTTATTCTGATTTTGAAGGGGGAAAAATTCGTTTGATGATGGCGTTTCGTCATCCTAATGCTTTGGATCCTTTGTCTATGGCTTATTTGATGTGGAAAATTTTACCTCAAGTTGCTAGAGAGAATGATATTTCTTTTAAATCTTCTACTCATTCTCATTTTATTTATGATAGAGGTATTCCTTTATGGGCGGGAAACTGGATTGGATGGCTTTTTTCTAATTTGGGTGGTACATCTATTCAACGAGGAAAACTGGATATTTTTGGTTTGAAATCTGCTCGGAATCTCTTTGCTAATTCTAATTTTCCTATTGCGGCGGCTCCGGAAGGTGCTACTAATGGCCATAATGAGATTATTAGTCCTTTGGAACCGGGTATTGCTCAAATGGGTTTCTGGTGTGTTGAAGATTTACTCAAGGCTGGTCGATCGGAGGAAGTTTTCATTTTACCTCTGGGAATTCAGTATAGTTATGTGGATTCTCCATGGGATTCTCTGGCTCAACTTCTGACAAGTTTGGAGTCTGATTGTGGTTTAAAGCCAGAAGATAAGGGTAATTCTCTTGAATCTAAGGGTGATAAGTTGAATATTGATTCTCTTTATTCTCGTCTTTATGGTTTGGGTGTATTTGTTTTATGTTTTATGGAGGATTTTTATCGTAATTTTTATGGTAAGGATATTCCTAAGTTTGAAGATAAAGAGGTTACTAATGCGGTTCTAGCTGATAGGTTGCATAATTTACTTGATGTCGCTCTTGAGGTTGCTGAGGATTATTTCTGTCTTAAGTCTAAAGGTAATGCGAGTGATCGTTGCCGTCGTCTGGAACAAGCGGGATGGGATCGCATCTATCGGCAGGAACTTAAGCAACCTATTACTGCACTTGAGCGAGGTTTGGCTAATTTGGTGGCGGAGGAAGCTAGTCTTCGTATGTGGCATATGCGGTTGGTTGAGTCTTTTGTTGCGGTGACTGGTTCTTATGTTAAGGAAAAACCTACGTTGGAAAGGTTTGCTGATACTACTCTTTTGTTATGGGATCTCATTACTCGTATTAAGGGGGGCGATCCTAGTTCTCGTCCTAGTTTGGGGCAGCAGGTGGTTAATCTGACTGTGGGTGAACCTATTTCTGTTTCTGGGCGTTGGGATGATTATAAGAGTAAGCGCAAGTCTGCTATTTCTACTCTTACAGGAGATATTCGATCGGCTTTGGAGGGCATGATTGTTTCTTGAGGGTTTGCCAGCGATCTCAATAAAGAGATCGCCATAGCTATAGGAGATTAAGTAAAGTCAATTATTAGCATTTATTCAGAAAATAATGTTATTTTTTCATTATATTACTGTAAATAAACTTGAATTATCAAGAGTGTTAAAATCTACTCCTTGAACTGTTGCCAATAAATCACTACCACTAAAAATATCTGAATCAATAGTTGATATGCTATTTGCTTGTATGGTTAAATCTGAAAAAGTTAATCCAGATAAACCAATTAAATCATCAGTAGTATCGAAATCCGTTATTATATCTGTTCCATTAAAAAGTTGTAAAACAAAGATATCATTACCATTTCCACCAATTAGGGTGTCATTACCTAATCCACCATCAAGGTTATCATTACCATTTTCACCAATTAAAGAATCATTTCCTTCTCCGCCATTGAGGCTATCATTGTCATCTTGACCATTTAAGGTATCATTACCATTTCCCCCATTAAGGGTATCAAATCCCAATCCACCAAGGATGCTATCATCATCACCTTCACCATTGAGGAGATCATTACCTTCTCCAGCAAAGAGGCGATCATTACCATTTCCCCCATTGAGGGTATCATCCCCATTATCACCATTTACAGTATCATTACCTTCTCCACCACTGACAAGATCATCACCTTCTCCACCAAAGAGAGTATCACTACCATTTCCCCCATTAAGGGTATCAAATCCAAATCCACCAAGGATGCTATCATTGCCCAATCCACCAAGGAGACTATCATTGCCATTTGCGCCATTGAGGGTATCATTACCATCTTTACCATCTAGGGTATCATTACCTTCATCTCCAAAGAAGTCATTATCTTTAGAATCACCTCTGATTTCATCATCATTTCTTGTTCCATCAACATTAACAAAGTTGATAACTGTAAATTGAAGATCTCCTAATGTGGGAATTCCTATAATTTCAAGGGATTCAGTCTCCAAATCAATGTTAAAAGTCCCATTAGTGCCTCCATTCCCATCAATAAGATTATCAAAATTACTATCACCAATAATGACATCGATATTTTGAATGGTATCAGTTCCTGATATTTTTTGGATATTTCCTTCAGGAAGAAGAGTTACTTTCTCTCCTAATGTTGAATAGTCAAGAATATTAACATCAGCGCTATTGATACCAACATAGTCGTTATTTCCAGTCATCCCAATGATAGTATTAGTCGTAACCATATATAAGTCCTCTTTGATTTGTTTTAGAAGTTTATTATGTGTTCAAATTTGAAGTAAAACACTATGAAAAGTTGTTTTATAATTAATCAAATCTCACTAAAAACTATACCATTAATTCGGTTACAAAAATTCAAGAAATTTCAAAAATAAAAAATCAGGAAATTTCAGACAATACTTCTATTTCTAAATTTGTTTTGCTAACTTAAGGCATATATTGCAGAATAAACCTACTTACTCAAAGCTGGCAATAAATCATGAATTCTCAATTATTTGCCATTGGTGAGTGTGTTATAATATAAAGTAAAGTAAATACATTTACCAGTATATTAAAAAAAATATGACAATATCAACCCAAAAACTAACCTTAGAAGAATTTTTAAACCTACCAGAGGAGGATTGTAATTTAGAATTAATCGAAGGAGAAGCAATTCCTAAAATAACTCCAACACTAAACCATTCCCGTTTGACTTTAGCTTTATGTATTTTGCTAGAAAATTGGGTAAAAAATAGAGGAGAATTAGGACTAAAATGGAGTGTTATTCTCAAAAGAAACAATCAAGATTGGGTACCGGTTCCGGATTTATTATATATCTCCTATGATAGGTTACCAAAAGATGAGTTAAAGGATACTGCTTGTCCAAAACCACCAGAGTTAGTTATTGAAATTATCTCTCCCGGTCAAACTTTTGGTACTTTGAGTCAGAAGGCGATGGATTATTTAAAAGCGGGTGTTTCTAGAGTTTGGTTGGTAGATTCATTTGCCAAAAATATTACTATCTTTTATCCTGATAAATCTTTAGAAATTAAAGAAGGAAAAGATAGTTTACAAGATGAAATTTTACCAGAATTAGATTTAACTGTTGAACAAATCTTTGAAGAAGCTGATTTAGTTTAATATAAGTATAAAATATCAAAACAAATTTTAATTCATCTATAAAACTTTTCCTTTCTTATTTTAAGATATACACTTTATTATTAATCTACTTACTTAAAGCACGTAAAAACTTTTGTAATCCACCAAAAATATTCTGCTTTTTCTGAGGAGGAATTTTACCAGAACTAGCCATTTCAGGTTCAGCCTTACCTTTTAAAATCAACTCCAGATTGTCACCCATAGGTTTTTGAGGCTCTTCAGCAATCAATTCATATTCCTCACCTTTTTCCACCCAGACTTGCCAAAGAGAAGGATAACACCGCATAACCACCGATTCCTCCATTGGGCGCAGATAATAACAAGTTTCTAAAGTACTCAGAAAACGCTCCCTTAACTGACGGGCAGCATAACCAATCCCGACAATAGATATATCCTCTAACTGGGGAATTAAAAGTACTACGGGTCGATCGACTGCCAAATTACAGAGTTTTTCCACTTGAGAAACTTCCACCGCGGATGGACAAACCACCAAGAAGATTTGATCCTCATCGGCGATTTTATTTTCTACCGGCATACGACTGCTACCCAAATCACTAACTCGAAAAGTTGTTTCTCCCCAATCCCGACGTGCCAGAGATGCTGCTCCAGTATCGGGGAATAAGATTTTCAATCCTGAACCATAATCTTCAAAGATAGATGAAAATTCAAGGGCTAAAGCTTGGGCTTTCAGGGCGATTTCTGGGATAACTATTTCGATTTGTAATCTGCCATATCCTGCTTCTAATGCTTTGACAGTCGCTTCTTTGGCTTGGATGATGGTTTCTTCTAGACTTTTGGGTACATTAGACATAATAAATAACTAGTATTTTGATAAATTTAAAAGGTAATTAAACAGGATTTAAACTGTAACTAATTCAGGGATAGTTCGTTGGATAACTTGTTTTAAAACCATAGCTGTCCAATCTATATCAGCTTGTGTGGTTTCTCTACCTAATGTTAAACGGATTCCTTGTTTTGCTTCTGATGGACTGTAACCCATCGCTAACAAAATAGGAGATGGGCTTATTTTACCACTATGGCAGGCCGAACCGGCACTAATGGCAATTCCTGCTAATTTTAATTCTCTAACCATGGTTTTTCCTGTGACTGATTCTGGGAGATTTTTCAGGATAAAGCTGGCATGGTGGGGTAAGCGGTTGATTCTATCTCCTGTTACTTCTAGATATGGGCAATCTTCTAGTAATTCAAAGAGACGATCACGTAATCTAATTAATCTAGGTATTTCCATCTCCATTTCTGAGGCTGCTAATTCTGCTGCTATTCCAAAGCCGGCGATTTCTGCTACTGCTTGAGTACCTGATCTTAAGCCTAATTCTTGCCCTCCTCCATGGATAATAGGCTTGATTTCTACTCCCGATCGAATATATAAACAACCACTACCAGGACTTCCATAAATTTTATGGCTAGAAATTGATAATAAATCTATTGGTATTTTTTGCACATCTATAGCAATTCTACCAGCAGTTTGCACGGCATCGGTATGAAAAAGAATGTTATTTTCTCTAGCTATTTTGGCTAATTCCCATATGGGTTGAATTGTTCCTACTTCACTTTGCCCAGAAATTATAGAAATTAAAGCTGTATTGGGTTGAATAGCCGCCATTAGATCGAGAGGGTTTACTTTTCCTAATGAGTTTACTGGTAATTTAGTAATTTCCCAGCCCCATTCTTCTAAAATTTTTGCTGGATTAGCGATAGCTGAATGTTCTACACTAGAAATAATTAGATGTTGTGGTGTTTTGAATTGTTGGGCTATACCAAAAATTGCCAGATTATCTGCCTCCGTGCCAGAAGAAGTAAAGATAATGGATTCGGCATTGGGACTATTAATTAAACTTGCGACTTGAAATCTCGCTTTTTCGATGATTGTTGCTGCGCGATCGCCCCATGAATGTAGACTAGAAGGATTTCCCCAATGTTGACTAAGGGTTTTGCTAATGGTAGCAATCACTTCCCCTCGAGGTGGAGTTGTGGCACTATGATCTAGGTATATTTGCATGATGATTATTCTATCTGAATTTTTTATTCCAACTATTTTTCGTTATCTGTTTTGGGTTATAGAAGCCTCATGATTCTTTGGCAATTCTCTAACTCGATAATTTCGTAACTTTATGGATGAATTTTCGATCCTCTCGGATTTAAGATCATCCCGGTTTACATACATTGTAATCTTCATGGGAAACTACTGCTTCTGGCATCAAAATACTTCCGCAATCTTTACAAATTAATCTGTAGTTACGAGTAACGGGGATACTGATGACAAAGCGATTGTGCCTTAATCTCTTGCCATGGTATTCTCGATAACTTTTTTGCGTTTGTAATCCTTGGATGATATTTCTAGCTTTGATTACAACGTTTTTCGGTAATGTACTTAAATCAATGGGATCTGTTGTAAAGGTTTGTTCCCATTCATTTTTTTTCTTTTTCCTTCGATCAAATGTTGCTTGTTTTTCGGCGCATCTATGACAAATTTGACCGTAACCTTTGTGACCACAGGGAAATTTCTTTTTTCTTCTTGACATGGTAATTTATCTAATGTATTTTCTATACTTTAGTTAGTTTTTCTTGATCAGCGGCTTTTGGCTAATTAATCGGTTTCTGGCACGATGGAGTCTTGATTTGACCTTTACTTCTGTTTCAATCTCTCTTTTGGTATGGAAGATGAATAAAGTTATTGTATTCTAGGCTACAGAGCTTAGAGACTATTTCTCCCTATCTAAATTTTTGGGGTGATTACTTATGATTAGTTTTTTCCTCAATTTTAATGAAACTAAATTTAAGGTTCTAACGTCTAAGTAATTCAGTATTCTCACTCATAACTTTCTGAAGTATTGGCTCTATATTTAGATCGATCGACGCCTTTTCTTGATTCTCTATACTGCAAGTTTGGTTAAAAAAAATTATTATTTTTAGGTGAAATATCTCAAACAAGCTTACTTTTTGAGCAATTAGCAAGGCAAAAATTAGCAAGGTAGGTTAGATTAATTTAGATGCAGATGCAAAGGCAACAAATCAGTAGGGGTTTTAGCCTAAGGTTGATTTATACTTAAAACCCTAAAATCAACGCCTCTATCAATTTTCTCTAGAATTGTCTATCCTTTATAATTAGCGAAAATTCATTCCCCCTAAATGAGATAATTTATTTCCACGGTGCAGTATTGAGGTAAATCCCAACATTAGCATCGCTGCTTTAAGCATTATATATCCAGCATACTAGAAAGAATACAGTTAACCTAGTAATCAGATGGTCAATTTTTGTTACCCTCTTAGTTGTTTTTTGTTAATCTATAATTTGGAAAGTTTATAATCATCTTATGTTACGATTGTATTTTGATACGGAAGAAAAAGGTCGCAAATCTTTTGAGTTGCCAGGGGCAAAACCTCACTATAATCCCGATCGTCCAGGTCAAGTGGAACATATATTTTTAGATTTGGCAATTGATTTTACCAATAAGATTTGTAAGGGTAGTTGTAATATTACTCTTAAACCTGTTCGTGAAGGAATTAAATGCTTATCTTTAGATGGGGTTGCTCTTACGATTGATTCCGTATTTATCGAGAATGTTAGTCAACCTTTTGAGTATGATGGGGAAGTTCTCAAGGTTAATTTATTACAGCCTACTACAGATGCTAGTATAACTCTTAGTATTTCTTATGCTGTTGATCATCCTGAAAGGGGGATTTATTTTATTGAACCAGATGAAGATTATCCTCATAAACCTTATCAAGTTTGGACTCAGGGTGAAGATGAAGATTCTCGTTTCTGGTTTCCTTGTTTTGATTATCCTGGACAATTGGCTACTAGTGAAATCCGGATTCGTATTCCTAAACAATATCAAGCTATTTCTAATGGGGAGTTAATCTCGGTTAAGAATGAAGGTGAAGAGGCCATTTTCCATTGGCATCAAAAGCAAGTTCATCCTACTTATTTAATGACTTTGGCTGTGGGGGATTTTGCGAAAATAGAGGACAAGTGGAATGATATTCCTGTTACTTATTATGTAGAAAAGCCTAGGGAGTCTGATGCCCGCCGCAGTATGGGGAAAACTCCTAAAATGATTGAGTTTTTTAGTCAAAAATTTGGTTATCTTTATCCTTATCCTAAGTATGCTCAAGTCTGTGTGGCTGATTTTATTTTTGGTGGCATGGAAAATACTTCTACTACTTTATTAACCGATCGTTGTCTTTTAGATGAAAGGGCTGCTTTAGATAATTTACGAACAGAAAGTTTAGTTGCTCACGAACTGGCTCACCAATGGTTTGGAGATTTAGTAGTAATTAAGCATTGGTCTCATGCTTGGATTAAAGAAGGAATGGCTTCTTATTGTGAGGTTTTATGGACTGAGTATGAATATGGACAGGATGATGCAGCTTATTATCTTTTAAGGGAGGCTCGCTCTTATTTACAAGAGGATAAAACCAGATACCGTCGTCCGATTGTGACTAATATTTATCGTGAGGCTATAGAACTTTACGATCGACATCTTTATGAAAAAGGTGCTTGTGTTTATCATATGATTCGAGGTATTTTGGGAGATGAGTTATTTGATAAAGCAGTTGCTACTTTTGTAAATAATCATGCTCATCAAACGGTGGAAACAATTGATCTTTTAAGGGCAATTGATCAGGCGACAGGTGTAAATTTAGGTTTCTTATTTGATCAATATGTGTTCCGAGGTGGTCATCCAGATTTTAAAGTTAGTTATTCTTGGGATAGTGATAATAATTTAGCCAAGCTTGTGGTTAATCAAACTCAATTTAAGGATACTAAAAGTGGCACGAAGGGTGATTTATTTGATCTGAAAATTCCTATCGGCTTTGGCTATGTAAACAATTCTGTTGAAGTTAAAACTTTTACTCTCAGAGTCCACGAGAAAGAGCAAAGTTTTTATTTACCTTTAGAGAAAAAACCTGATTTTGTTAGCTTTGATGTTAAGAATTTTTATCTCAAAACAGTAACTTTGGAATATCCACTGGCTGAATTAAAATCTCAACTTAAATACGATCCTGATGTTATATCTCGAATTAATGCTGCTGCGGCTTTAGCTAAAAAGGGTGGTTTGGAAGCCATGAAGGCTTTAGCTGAATCTCTTGGGAATGATTCTTTTTGGGGTGTGCGTGTAGAAGTTGCTAAACAATTAGGAAAACTTAAGTTAGATTTGGCGGCTGATGCTTTAATTAGTGGTTTGCAAGATTCCGATACCCGCGTTCGTCGTGCTGTAGTTGATGCTTTAAGTGAGATTAAAACTCCTGAAAGTTATCAGACTTTGAAAGAGTTTCTAGAAAAAGGTGATGAGAGTTATTATACGGAGGCTTCTACTGCTCGTGTTTTGGGGGGAATGGTTTTAGGTAATTTGAAAGAGAAGGAATCTGAAGCTATTGCTTTATTAAAAAATATCCTCGAAACTCGATCGGGTTGGAATGAAGTTGTACGATCGGGTGCTATTGGGGGTTTAAGTCAAATAAAAACTTCTGAAGTAGCGGCGGATTTGATTCTAGAATATACCAAAAAAGGTGTACCTCAAGCTTTACGTTTGGCAGCAATTCGGGCATTAGGAATAATTTCTAGTGGTCAAAATCCTAGTAAATTAGAGGAAATCTTGGAGTGTTTGGAGATAATTTCTGGGGAAAGTTTCTTCTTGACTCAAGTAGCGGTGGTGTTTGCTTTGGGAAGAATGGAAACTCCTAAAGCGATTGGGATTCTTTCTTCTTTGGCTGATGCAACTCCTGATGGGCGAGTGCGTCGTATGGCGGAGGAGGCTGTTAATCGGGTGCAAAGGAATATTGGTTCCGATAAGGCGATTAAGGGTTTGAGGGAGGATTTGGATAAGCTTAAGCAGGAAAATCAAGATCTCAAAAGTCGTTTGGTTAAGTTAGAAGCTGTTAAGGCTAATAATAAAGCCAATAATAATGATTGATAATTAGTTGATACTGTGAAGGAAGATTTAAAATATTTTTTGATTTTATTCTTCCTTTTTTTTCTCTTTGGTCTTACTTATTACTTATTACTTGAACCTTTATTGAGATCGATCTACCTTCTTAGTACCTTGTGAAATTTTAGTTCCCAATGCACCAAGGAGTAAAAGACTGAGTACAGAACTAGGTTCTGGCACTGCTGTAGCTGAGAAATTATCAATCGTTGTATTATTGACATCATCTCCAGCGGGGAAACCATCACTAATATCTACTGCAATCCCTGTAGCTCCAGCTGGTAAAACATCCCCGTTATCGACAAATGACAGTTCATATAGTTCATTAGTGCCAGTCTCGTCAAATAAACGTCCTGTTAATTCATTGCCAATGACGGTAAACTCAGCAAAAAAGGCTTCATTTGGATCGAGGGAAACATTAAAAATATCAATAAAAGAAATTTCTGGTACAACTCCTGCAACTACTTTACTTAAGAATAGTTCGTCAGTTTCATAGTCAATTCCAAAAACATAGGTGTCAGAGGTTTCTAAATTTAATCTGGCAAATAATAATATTCGATCGTTAGTATCTTCTTCAGCAGGATTCAACAAAGCAGAAACCGTAACATCTTCAATAATCACAGTAGGATTAACAAGAGAGCTAATAGAAGCTCCACCTTCTGAACTTGGCAGATCATCACTCAAGCGTAAGACATTATTGCCATTAAATGTTTCAATAGTCGGCTCAAATGATATAGTTTCATCGTCTGAATCTTGTTGTAGAAATAAGGCCTCTTCAGGTAGCATACCATCTTCAAAATCAAAGAAGAAATTAGAAGCATTTACAACATTGTTTGTAGTACTTAGCACCCCAAGAACAGTACTAGTAACTATAAGACTTCTAGATAAAAATTGCATTTTTTGCTCTTTATTAATAGTTTATAAAATTAATATACAATAAAAACTAGCTATTTTCAATCATAGCATTTTTCAGCAAAGCCTTTAACATTATGATAAATATCTTTTGCTGGCATAGTTAACTATTATTAAGACAAATATTAAGATAAAAACTAAGAACGAATTAGTAACAAACATACAGTAATAAATCCAATAATAAAGCCAAAAAGATGACATAAAAAACTCACCTGTGGATTAGCCAAATCGAAAGCAAATTGTAAGCCAACCATAAACAAAATTACCAGCATTCTTTGACGAGCAATTCGAGAATTATCTTTGCGCCAAACTTTCAGAAAAATCGCAAGAATTGCCCCAATTAAGCCCATAATTGCTCCCGATGCACCGATTAAAATCTGATCAGGTTCAGCTAAAAAGGTAAAAGCAATCATTGCACCTATTCCACTTACAAAATAGGTAATCAAATACCATAATCTTCCTAAATTTGGTTCAACAATTTTCCCTAAAAAATATAGAGCAATAATATTACTTAATAAATGTATCCAACCAAAATGAAGAAAATTTGCATTCAATAAACGCCACCATTCCCCTGCTTTTACTGCTTGAGGAATTAAAGCCCCTAAATTTGTTAAAGTTTCCTCATTGGTGAAACCTCCACCTGTGTATTCTAAGATAAAAAAGATTAAATTAACTGCTATTAAAACATAAGTAGCATCTGCTTTAGAATTACGAAAATCAACAATTCGATCGCATTTTATTTCTCGATTAATTTTAGTTTCAATATTATTAATAATATGGATTGAATCAAGAGATAATTGTCTTTTAGATTCAAGAATAGGATCACACAATCGCTGCTCAATAGCATTATTTAAAATCAGATCAGAATTTAAACGTAATTCTAACAACCCTTGGCGACTAACTTGTAAATTTCCTGCTGCCATTTGCGCTGTAAAAAACCAAAATCGTTTAATTTTTTCAGGATAAATTTTCAAAGAATTATTCAGTAAAAGCTTAACAGATTCAGTTTTTCCAGAAAATGCTAAAGCAAACATTCGTACTAAATTAATACTAATTTTATCCCCGGATTTTTCCAGAGTTGGGGTTGCCATTTCTAACTCTTGAAGTAAATGATTTAACTCCCCCATTTCTCCTAAACAACGAATATAATACATAAATAATTTAGGCTGATTAAAAAGGGCTGATTTGGAGGTGTGATTTTGGATCCATGTTAATAAATTTTCCCAATCTGCTTTGATAGAATATAGTAAAACCCAAGTATAAAAAAATAAAGGAGAATTCTTTTTTTCATAGTATTTAATAATTTGAGTTGCTCTCTCAAATTTTCCTTCTTTAGCCATTTCTAATGCTAATAATAACCCCGGTTGTTCAAGCCAACCATCTAAAGGATGTAGCCATCTTAAATAAGTGCTTAATTTTCTAGCTTCGTGATAGCGTTGTTGAAAAACTAATTGATTGACGAAACTAAATCCCATCATGGGTAAAAACAGAAGTATAAACCACAGAAATCCACCGACATAACCTGCTACATCAGAATATAAAAAGGAGAAAATCAAAGTTAAAACAAAAATAGAGGAACTAATAATAATCCAACCAATATTATTTTTTATTGAAGAACAAATGGCACGATAACAATAAATTCCACAAGAAAAACAGACAATCCAAACTAATATTTGATTAAAATTCATATACAATTTTTTTAATAGTTAATTACAATTAGTAATAAAGAAATTTTTTTAAAACCATGAAACAATTTTTAAGTCAAGGATTAACCTTAATCCTATTATTACCTTTAACAGCTTGTTTTTCCAACCCATCAGATACCCTATCTTCTAATACTAATAACACTAATGTAATACCTTTAGTGATAGGTGCAATACCAGATCAAGATCCAGAAAAGTTGCAACGTCTCTATACTAAGCTAACTGACTATCTAGAAGCAGAATTAGATTTAACAGTTGAGTATAAACCCGTTACAGATTATGCAGCGGCGGTAACGGCTTTTCGAGTAGGAGATTTAGATTTTGTTTGGTTTGGGGGTTTAACAGGCACACAAGCCCGTTTGCAGGTTGAAAATGCCCAGGCTATCGCTCAGCGAGATATTGATGCTAATTTTCATAGTGTTTTTATTGCTAATAAAAGTAGTAATATTGTTCCTATTTCCGAGATTAATGATTTGAAAACTCTTAAAGGATATAGTTTGACTTTTGGTAGTGAGTCTTCAACTTCTGGACGTTTAATGCCTCAGTATTTTCTGGGAAAAGCAGGTATTAATCTTGAGGATTTTAAGGGAAATGTCGGATTTTCTGGGTCCCATGATAAGACTATTAAATTAGTAGAAGCAGGTGCTTATCAAGTGGGGGTTTTAAATGAGCAAGTTTGGAAAAGTAGAGTCGATTCTGGAGAAGTTGATCTCGATAAAGTTCAAGTAATTTGGCGTACTCCTCCTTATTATGATTATCATTGGGTGATTAATCCTCAAGTAAAAGATCGCTATGGAAATGATTTTATTGATCGTCTACAAAATGCTTTATTAGAATTGGATTCCTCTATCCCAGAAGAGAAAGAAATTTTAGATTTATTTGGTGCTGTTAAGTTTATTCCTACTGAAAATGCCAATTACAATCAAATTGAGGCAGTTGGTAGAGAAATTGGTAAAATTAAATAGTTTTTAATATAGTGTTTAATAATTACAGAGTATTAATCATAACAAGATTTTTCTCGAAAATATATTCACTATAATCGGCTAAATCATCTAAACCAACAAAATTGAGGATAATTTCTGCTATTAACCAGACAAATATTTTAAGTAGTATTTTATTTTTTGATTTATTCATTATTGATATCCTCCTGAGATTAATTTCAGATCTTTAGTTGAGGATTTAATAAATATTTTTTTAGTTAATCTTTTCTTCCCTGACTTGTTTTTTGACGAAACTATAAAATAAATAGTTCCCAATTAATAAAGTAAAAAATAACCGGATTGTCTGACAAAATTTTTATTATTCCTTTTAGGTTTGACAGTAAAAAGTTAGTATAAAAGTTTGATTTTTTGTTAAACTAGAATAAGATCTTCAAAAAAAGACTATCATGACTGAATTAAAATCATTTTCACCTAATTGGATTTCACCTCTAGGGAATACTATTATTGATTTATTAGAAGAATACAATTGGACAAAAGACCAACTAGCAGAAAACTTAGGTTACACTACTGAATTTATTACCGAATTAATTGATGGCAAAGTTGCAATAGATCAAAAACTTGCCTTTTTACTAGAGAAAATTTTAGGTAGTACGGCAGAATTTTGGCTCAATAGAGAGAAACAATATCGTATTCAATTAGAAAAGAATCTAAAAGTTCATATGTAATTTAAGTAGATATCTTTAATCAATATTGAAACTCCTTATTTAAAAATGAAAAATGAGCCAAAAGCAAGATTTACCAGTTTTTCAGTTAAAACAAGTAAGTAAAAAATTTGGTAATTTTCTAGCTTTAGAAGATATTAATCTCTCCATTTATCCGGGAGAAAGAGTGGCATTGATTGGATCTTCTGGTGCAGGTAAAAGTACTCTTTTGAATTTACTTAATGGTAGCCAAATGCCAACCACAGGGGAAATCTCCATCTTAGGCGCAAATCCTCAACAATTATCTCCTCGAAAGTTGCGTCAACTACAACAAAAAATCGGCACTATCTATCAGGAATTACATCTTGTGGAAAATCTTAGGGTAATTCATAATGTTAATGCTGGGCATTTAGGGCGTTGGTCTTTTTTTAAAGCTTTGGTTTCTCTCATTAACCCTTTGGAAGTGGATACGGCAATGGCTGCTTTAACTAAGGTGGGAATCCCTGAGAAGCTTTATGAATTTACTTACAAGCTTTCTGGCGGGCAAAAACAAAGGGTTGCTTTGGCGCGGGTTTTAATTCAAAATCCTTTGGTTATTTTGGCTGATGAACCTATTTCTAGTTTGGACTCACACTTAAGTAGAGATATTATGAATTTATTCTTGAATATGAACATATTTAAAGGGATAAATTTAGTTATTAGTTTGCATAATGTTGAATTTGCTTGTACTCATTGCCATCGTATTATCGGTTTGCGTCATGGTAAAGTTATTTTTGATAGTCCTCCTCAACATATTTCTTCTTCAATGCTTCAAGATTTGTATGGAAATCAAGGATAGATAATTAAGAATAAAAAAGTAAATCTTCAAGATATTTAGTTATCATATAATACTATAAAAAATATATGTTAATGGAGAAATAATAAGAGAGATAGGTTTTGGCTTAGAAATCACCAGGTTTTGGATGGCTTTAACTCTATCGTCGTTAAAGACAAATTGATTATTATTTTCTTATCTTCCCACTCACCCAATCTACTAAAAAAGTCAAAATCATAAAACATCCCAACGTAACAAACATTCCAGCATAATCAAAACTGGTAGATTGTTCTGTCAATAAACGACCTAAACCCCCTGCGCCTACCAATCCTACAATAATTGTCTCTCGCAAGCAAACTTCCCAACGATAAAGTATATATGCGAAAAATCGTGGTAGAGTTATAGGCAATACCCCATATAAAAATACTAACTCTGCTGATATTCCTTGAACTTTTAAGGATTGAATGGGTTTTTTTTCGACATTTTCAGTCACTTCTGCCATTAAACGCCCTAATATGCCTAAATTGTGGAATCCTAAAGCCATGGCTCCCGGTAAAATTCCAGGGAAGAAAATCAATAATAATATAAATGCCCCAATAGGTGCAGGTATGGATCGGCAAATTAACAGAAATAGTCTGGTAATTATAAAGGTTAACCAAGTTTGAATCCAAGTTAAATTGAGGTTTTTTTTATGATAATTAGGATTGAATAAGCCACCAGGTAAGAAAAAATTATGAGCCGCTGGAAATGATAACAGTATTCCTCCTATTCCTGCTATAGATATGGCTAAAATTGACATACCTAAGGTTTGCCCTGAAAGTGTTAGTAATTCCTGCAAAATTTGGAGATTAATTTCTAGAGGAAAGGCATCTTTTAGCAAATTTCCTAATAGTTTTAAACTACGAGGTGAAGTTATTTTACTAATATCTGGGGCAATATACCAAAAGCAAAATGGTACTAATAATATTAGTCCTAAATTTAATCCTATTATCCAAGAATATCCATCTTGTTTTAGCTGAAAATTTGGCGAATTTTGAGAGGAATTTTGATTAGATAATCTCCGATAATTTAAATCAATTCGATTTGCAAAACCTAATCTTTCACGCAATAATGCACTGCTAATATCTACTATTCCATTTAATAAAATTAAAGCATAAAATAAGGTCCATAATTGTTGGTATTTTAGAGATTGTAAGCTTAAAAATATTTGATATCCCAATCCTCCCGCCCCTATTATTCCTAGGATAGATGCTGATCGTAAAGAGCATTCAAAGCGATAAAATGTATAAGAAATTAAGTTAAGAAAAGCTTGGGGAATTAAAGTATAAAAAAATGCCATTAAAGGTGCAACTCCGCTATTTAGTAATGCCATTAATGGTTTTCGTGGGGTTTCATCAAGGATTTCCGAGAAAACTTTACTAACTATTGCCCCAAAAGGTATAGCGATTGCCACTATTGCTGTCAAGGAATCTAAGCCCCAAATATTAATCAAAATTAAACCCCAAATTGCCTCATGAATTGCTCTAGGAAATGCTAATAATCCTCGAATTACTAACCAAAAATTTTGAGTATTTTTATTAGGAAATAGGGTTAACCACCAGATTCGAGAGGTGAAAATTCCACCGATTATTCCTATTAGAATACTGAGAAATGTTCCACAAACAGCATAGGCTAAAGTGGTAATTGTTGCATCTAGAGTTAGTTTTAGAAATTCTGGTGTTAAATCAGGTTGATAACTAGCTGATAAAAATTGCCAGAGTAATGATAATCCTCCTGGATTAAAGATATCTTTTTGAAAGATTCCTGTTTGATAAATAGATATTAATATTGCTATTAAAAATAATATTCCCCACCTTGTTTTTTTGTTAATTAAAGATGGCTTTTCTATTTTTTGGACTTTTTTCATCCCTAATCCATTAATGTTTTGCTAAAAGAAAAATAATTGAGGTTATTTAATTCAATCTTGCATTAGGAATTCAACTTCTTCTAACTTTTATAAGTTAATTTTACCTTGTATTTTAAATACTTTCTTCTTGAAGAATAAACCTCTTATAAAAGTCTATTTTGAGATATGATTGCCATCATAAACATTAAAATTAAAATAAGATTCACAAATTCTCAATGATTCATTGCTAGAAAATAATCTTGAAAAGGTTTTAATGTAGTTTTACCTTGGGTTTTATCTAAAATGGAAAATCTGATTTCTTGAAATGCACCCATAAAATCTGCCATGATTACCTCGTAAAAAATATTAGCAATTTCTTTGGGATTATTTTGAAACACTCCACATCCCCACGCACCTAAAATGAGAATTTCTACTTTTTCTTGATAAGCTAAAGAAAGTAATTTTTTAGTTCTTTTAATCATTGTTGGGTAAATTTGAGGATAAATTTTTTGATTTTTTATTGCACCTTTATTAACAGCAGGGGAAGTAAATACCGTACACAAAATAGGATTTTCTTGTAATTCTCCTTCATCAGTTCTAAAAAAAGGTACATTTGGTGAGACTATCATATAATCTGAATATAAAAGATTTCCCTGATGTCGATGGTATTCATAGTAATCTCGACATAAAATAAGGCTATTATAAAGCCCTGAAGATCTCGCTAAACTTTCTTCTTGTGCTTGACTACCTTTGAGAAAACCACCACCGGGGTTTTTGGCTGAAGCAAAATTTAATACTCCTATTTGGGAATATTTTTTGTTGGCATATTCTATTCCATTTAAAGTTGTTTCTTCCTCTACTGTAAAAATGGTTTTTTCATAGTGTTTTTCTATTTCTATTTCTATATTTTCGTTATATGGTGAAGAATAGGTATAATCATAACACCTAGATAAATCATTACTTAAATCAATTTGCCTATCTTTAAACCAATATTTTCCTGTTTTTAAAATTTCTAGAGTTTGATTTGCTATTAAATGTCTTTTACTTTTATTCATTATCTTTTCTTTTGCTGATGGAATTGAAATTTATAATCTATTTTTGATCTACTAAATAATGGCTGAAATTAAATTAATAACTTTAGCTAATAACTGACAAATAATTATTAATATTATTAGATATTTGCTAAAATTAAACAACAAAAAATATGGACTAAAAATCCCAAAATAGAATCTCTTTTATGATCAATAATTAATTATTAATCCTAATTAATATTAGTTAGAAAATCAAACTCATTTTGGATTTCCCAGCGTTTGCCATTATGGATTAAAAGAGTTAATTTTGGTATGGTAAATTGAAAATAAAATTTACCCTCTTTAAATTCTGACCATGCTTTATAAAAATTCTCCTTAGTTAAATCCCTAAATCCTACTGTTAGATGGGGAGAAAACGGGCGGGTTTTAGAAACTGGATCCACAAGATTTAATGATAATTCTAAATCCTTCATTAACTGTTTTTGCACAGCCATAAGTTCCGGTGTTTTTAAGACATTAATGTAAATAACTCTTGGTTTAAAAGCACCAAAACCATCAAGAATCATCGGAATTGAAACTTGATTTATGGCAAATTCCTGTAGTTTTTCCTCTAAAATAGCTAACTTTTCCAATTCCCATTTAAAAGGTGGTTGTAAAGTAACATGAGGAGGAGATTTTAAAGCAGCTTTACTATTGTAAACTTGACTAAAATGCTCTTTAATCTCATTAGCTTTCTGTTGTACTTCTTCTGGAGGAAGTAGGGCGATAAAAAATAATTGTTTGCTAGTAACCACCATGGACTAATTAATATACTATTACTAATAAAGACTGGTACAATTTATACTATTACTAATATAATACAATGCCCTGGTTTGTCAAGATTGAAGAAGGTATCGTAGAGAAAAAGATCTTTGATACTTATGTACCCGCCCATACCGCTTATGTTAAAGATTTAATCGCTAAAGGCCATAAGGCTAAAACTGGTTATTGGGCAGAAGCTGAAGGAGGAATGCTTTTATTTGAAGCTGCTTCTATGGAAGAGGCTAAGGCTATTGTGGAAGAAGATCCTTTGATAATCAATAATTGCGTCAAATACGAGCTTCACCAATGGTGCGTGGTGGTTCAATAGTATTTGTTTGGTAAATTAGTTGACATTTTGATTTGATTTTGGTTATAATAGATTTGATTCGGACCCATGCGATTACAACGCCCTAACCTTGTCAGGACCGGAAGGTAGCAGCAATACGGGATGCTTGGAATAGGCGTGGTCTCCGGATCCTTTGGTTTTTATAAGCAAGTTTTTATCAGCAATTAAATAATCAACCATCTTGGAAATTCTCCTTTTTATAATTCCATCGATACATTGGATTTTGAGGTTTAAGGATGTGTTATATCAAGACTATGGTGATGTTATAATAATTAAGATATTTATATTTAAATCTAGAAATTTCTATCTAGAAAATTCCATCTAATTTTTAATGTGAGGTTTAATTGTGCAACTTGAAGACTATTTTGATTTTTTAGCGGACAATGATATTCGCTTAAAAGGAACAAGAGTGGGTATTGAAACGGTTTTGTATGACTATATCTACGATCGTAAATCTCCAGAAACCATCGCCCATACATATCCAACTATTACATTAGAGCAAGTTTATGCTACTATTATATATTTTTTACACTACCAAGGCAAAGTAACTCAATATATGGCAGATTGGTTACAATATTGTGAGGAATCAGAAAGGCAATTTGACGAAAATCCACCTCCTCATCTTGTTAAGTTAGCAAAGCTTAAAGCCCAAAACCGGCAAATTATATGAAAATTAAGTATTTAATCGATGAAAACTTATCGCCTCTCTATAAAGAAGGGTTATTGCGCCATTTACCGAATCTAACAGTTATTACTATTGGTGATCCAAATGCTCCTCCTAAAAGTACATTAGATCCTGAAATATTAATCTGGTGTCAAAAAAATGACTTTATTATTGTTACAAATAACCGTACTTCTATGCCAGTTCATTTAGCAGAACATTTAAAACAATATGATTATTGTTGTGGAATCTTTGTTTTGCGAAAAAAATTTACTATTGGGGAAATAATCAATAATTTGGTTTTAATTGCTCAAACCAGTGATGCTGAAAGGTATAGAAATTTTATCAGCTATATCCCTTTAAAGTAAGAAAAATCATAAAATTCGAGGAATTAGCATAGAAACTCGTTCTTTATATTCTTCATACAAAGTGCCATAAATATCGATTAAATCTTTCTCTTCTAAGTAAATTGCAATTATAACATAAATACTCATACCAATAGCAAAAAATAAATGGGTAATTGTCATTGTTGGGGTAGCCCAAAAAGCGATTAAAAATCCTAACATTAAAGGATGACGTATATAATTATATAACCCAATAGTCTGAAATTCCAAATTTATATATTCTTTCCCTATAAAATATAGATAAACTTGCCTTAATCCAAACAGATCAAAATGGTTGATTAAAAAGGTACTTGCCAAAACTATTAGCCAACCTACAGCAGAAATTCCGTAGATGATGTAAATCAAAGTTGGATTAGATATTTGCCAAACTATACCTCCTAAAGGTTGCCATTGCCAAAATAGCAAAATTAACATTAGTGAAGCCAACAAAACATAAGTGCTTCTTTCGAGATGTTTAGGTACAATTTTGTCCCACCATTGCTTAAATCTCGGACGTGCCATACCACTATGCTGAAGTCCAAATAAACCAATTAATCCCAAATCAATTAACAATGCTACAATAAAGTTTCCATTTCCATTTGAATCTAGAGATTTAGGGACAATTAGATTTTCAACAAAACCAATCAAATAAAGAAAAGTTATGAAAAATATTAAGTAGGCAATGATTCCATAGATAAAAGTAAGGAGTCTTTTCATGATAGCTCTTTTTTAGTAGTATTCTTATCTAGATTAATTCATAATTACAGTATATATCATAATCAAAGGAAATTAATAGAAGAATTAGTAAGAAAATATGAAGAAAATACTAGAAAATTTTATGAAAATTAAGTATTTAAACTAAGTCAGAATCTTTCTCGAAAATTTTGTCAAATATTCAGTAACTGATGTAGAGTATATATAATAGTCTTAAAAAACAATATTATCAATGCTAAAATTTAATATCCTTAAAAGTAAAATACCTCATATTTTTTATTCTCTTTTAGTTGGCAGTGTCATCATCTCTGGAACTAATATTGAGGCGATCGCCCAAGTTAACTTAAATTCACCACAACAGTTAGCTCAAAGGAATTCTACTATTAATGGCACACTAGATAGCAATAGTAATAGTCTTGAAAATGGGACTTATTTTAATCTCCATACTTTTGAAGGAATGGCAGGAGAAAAGTTGACGATCGATTTAACTAGCTCAGAATTCGATCCCTCGTTAGTTTTGCTCGATTCCGATAATAAAACAATAGCTGACAACAATGATGGAGGTGAAGGCAATAATTCAAGAATTGTTATCACTTTGCCTGAGACTGGAACTTATACACTCGGTATTCTTGCTATTAAACCCGGAGAATTGGGTAACTATAGCTTAAGTTTTCGAGAAGCAACACCAGAAGATTTTCGATTAGCAGAAGCAGAAGATTTAAATATACAAGCACTACAATTATACCAACAGGGGAAATATGATGAAGCCAGAAGCAAAGCACAACAATCTCTTGGGATTCGAGAAGAAATCTTAGAACCAAAACACCCCGATATTGCTCAATCTCTCAACACTTTGGGACTATTATACAATTCACAAGGAAATTATAGTAAAACAGAGGCTTTATATCAACGCGCTCTTGCCATTCGAGAAGAAATCTTCGGAGAAAAACATCCCCATACTGCTATTTCTCTCAACAACTTGGGAAATTTATACAGTACACAAGGAAATTACAGTAAAGCAGAGCCTTTATTTCAACGTGCCCTTGCTATTCAAGAAGAAGTCTTAGGAGAAAAACATTCCTTAACTGCAAAAACTCTGAATAATCTGGCAGAATTATACAGCAAGCAAGGAAATTATAGTGGAGCAGAGCCATTATATAAACGTGTTCTTGCCATATTTGAAGAAGTGTTACCAGAAAATCATTACTTAACTGCTCAATCTCTCAACAATCTGGCAGAATTATACAGGACACAAAGAAATTACAGTAAAGCAGAACCATTATATCTACGTGCTCTTGCCATATTTGAGGAAGTATTACCAGAAAATCATCACTTAACTGCAACAACTTTGAACAATCTGGGAGTGTTATACAGCAGTCAAGGAAATTACAGTAAAGCAGAACCATTATATCTACGTGCTCTTGGGATTCGAGAAGAAATCTTCGGAGAAAAACATCCCCATACTGCTATTTCTCTCAACAATTTAGGAGATTTATACAGAGAACAAGGAAATTACAGTGAAGCGGAGTATTTATTTCAACGTGCTCTTACTATCAATGAAGAAGTTTTAGGGGCAGAACATCCTCAGACTACTAGTTATCTTAGCAATCTCTCAGGATTATACTTAGTACAAAATAATATTCCTCTTGCTCTAAAATATCTAACTAGAAGTACTGACATTGAAGAAAAAAATTTAAGTGCTTTTTTAACCACCATTGGCTCAGAAGCACGCAAAACAGCTTATCTTAATAGTCTATTTGGTACAACTTATTGGACAATATCTCTTCATTTACAAAATGCACCTGATAACCAAGAAGCTGCACGCCTTGCTATGACTACGATCCTACGTCGAAAAGGTCGCATTCTGGATTCTTTAGGTAATATCGTCCAAAATATTCGTCAGCGTCTTAATCCTGAAGACAAAGCTTTATTAGATAAAATATCAGAGAAACGCACTCAATTATCTAACCTTGTATTTGAAAAATCAGAGACAATTCCTTTACAACAATACCAAGAACAACTTACTACTTTAGAAACAGAAATTCAAACCCTAGAAACCTCTCTATCTAATCGCAATTCCCAATTTGCTAAGGAATTAAAACCTGTCACCATGGAAGCTGTGCAAAAAGCTATGCCAGATGATACTGTTTTGATTGAATTTATTGTTTATCGTCTTGGCAATACCAAAACTTTGGAATTAGAAGAACTCCGTTATGCTGCCTATATTTTGCATCCCAATGGTGAACCAAAAGCTATCGATTTAGGTGAAGCTGAAATCATTGACGAAAAAATACAAAGCCTTCTCTTAATTAGTAGTAGCCAGCCATCTTCCAACATACAAAAATTACAAAGACAAATTTCACGGTTTAAAGAAATTGCTCGTGAAGTAGATGAGTTGGTGATGAAACCTTTACGTCCTCTTTTAAAAGATAAAGAACATATATTTATATCTCCTGATGGACTACTAAATCGCATTCCTTTTGCTGCATTGGTAGATGAAAATGGTGATTATTTAGTAGAAAATTACCTCTTTACTAATCTCACTAGCGGACGTGACTTGATTAAATTACAAGAATCCGCTCCTTCTCGTTCTAATTCTCTCATCGTAGCTAATCCTGACTATAATTTTGTTAGTCAGAATAATAACGCCCCTTTAACAGCAAGTAGTATTCTTGGGAAAGATCGTCGTTCGGCAGATTTAGATCAACTGAATTGTTGTACTCCTTTACCGGGCACAGCAGCAGAAGCCGAAGCCATTAAACCTTTACTTCCAAATGCTCGTATTTTTACTGAAGGAGAAGCAATTGATGAAGTTATCAAAGCTGCTGAAGCACCTAAAATCCTACATATAGCGACCCATGGATTTTTCTTACCGGATCAAGAAATAGAAAATCCCACGAAATTCGATAATAATTCACGGCAACCTGTCAGAAACGAAAATCCTTTATTACGATCGGGATTAATATTTGCAGGATTTAACACTCCTGAAGGCAAACAACAAGGACTATTAACGGGATTAGAAGCATCTAGTTTAGACTTATGGGGGACAAAATTAGTAGTTTTAAGTGCTTGTGAAACAGGATTAGGAGATGTACACAACGGAGAAGGTGTGTATGGATTGCGACGGGCATTTGTACTTGCAGGTGCGGAAACTTTATTAATGAGTTTATGGAGTGTATCAGATCAGGGAACTAAGGATTTGATGACTAACTATTATCAATTGATTATCAAAGAAAATGTCGATCGATCCCTTGCTTTGCGACAAACTCAACTGTCAATGTTAAATAATCCTGAATATGAACATCCATTTTTCTGGTCAGCCTTTGTACTTTCCGGAGATTGGCGGAAACTTGAATAAGTAAAAAAGAAAAAAAATGATATTTACATCAAATTTCTAAAAGTATGATAGATTTTAAAAATTAAATTTAGGATAATAAACCAAAATTTATTCTTCCATTCCCCTATTCTCCCATTCTCCTATTCTCCCATTCCCTTACTCAATGTCTAACATAGTTAAAGAAAAATGATATTGCATCTCCTTTATAATTTATAACCTAAAATACTTGAGAATAATCTCTCAAAAAAACCTAATATTGACAAAAATATTTGTAGTTTAAATTAAAAATTGAACTTGGTTTCTCAAGATTCTTAATCTTTAATTAATATGGATTTTAGAAAAAATCTGCTATATAAGATAAGGCTTAGGAAAAAAGAAAGAGAAAATTAGGGAAATCAAAAATTTTTATTTATCTAGCCAGTAAAAGTTCAGAAAGAATATAGCATTGAAAAACACTGGAATAATTAAATTTCAGTAAGCTACAAATAAGACTAAAATTAATAAGGAGATTGTTTTATGGCACCAGTAAAAGTAGCCATTAATGGATTTGGTAGAATTGGCAGATTAGTATTTCGAGCAGGAATCAATAATCCAAACATTGAATTTGTCGGTATTAACGATCTCATCCCCGTAGAAAATATAGCCTATCTCTTAAAATATGACTCAACACATGGTCGATTTCAAGGCACAGTAGAAGCACAACCAGAAGGAATAGTCGTCAATGGCAAATTAATTTCCTGCGTTTCCATCAAGGATCCAACACAATTACCTTGGGGAAAATTAGGAGCAGAATTTGTAGTAGAATCTACAGGGTTATTTACCACCTATGAAGGAGCTTCTCAACACCTACAAGCAGGAGCAAAAAGAGTAGTGATCTCCGCACCAACTAAAGATCCTGGAAAAGTTCCTACCCTTCTCATGGGTGTAAATCATAAAACTTATGATCCTAGTAAAGATACTGTTGTTTCCAATGCAAGTTGTACCACCAACTGTTTGGCTCCCATTGCTAAAGTGATTAACGATAACTTTGGCTTATCAGAAGGATTGATGACAACTGTTCACGCTACTACCTCTACTCAACCTACTGTAGATGGCCCTAGTAAAAAAGACTTAAGAGGTGGTCGTAGTGCACCACAAAATATTATTCCCGCAGCTACAGGTGCAGCTAAAGCCGTTACTTTAGTATTGCCAGAATTAAAAGGGAAACTTACTGGTATGGCATTTAGGGTTCCAACTCCAGATGTATCGGTGGTGGATTTAACCTTCCGTACAGAAAAAACTACCAGCTATCAAGCTATTTGCGATGCTATGAAAAAAGCAGCCGAAGGAGAACTTAAAGGAATCTTAGGCTATACAGAAGATCCAGTAGTTTCCTCAGATTTTATCACGGATTCACATTCAAGTATTTTTGATGCAGGGGCAGGAATAGAATTAAATTCTAATTTCTTTAAAGTAATATCTTGGTACGATAATGAATGGGGCTATTCAAATCGCATGATTGACTTAATTCTTTCTATGGCAGCAGCATAGATTTTTTTAAAATAAATAAATAAAATAAATCAAGGGAGGAAAGATAATGTTAGATAAACCTGAAGTTTCCATCGAAGACATTGAAGCAAGAGAAATATTAGACTCTCGTGGTCGTCCCACAGTTGAAGCAGAAGTGATTTTAGAAACAGGTGCATTTGGAATCGCTCAAGTGCCAAGTGGAGCATCAACAGGAAGTTTTGAAGCACATGAGTTAAGAGATGGTGACGAACATCGTTATGGTGGCAAAGGAGTTTTAACAGCAGTTCGCAACATTAAAGAAAAAATTACCCCAGAATTAATGGAAGTTAATGCTTTAGACCAAGTAAGCATTGATACTACCATGATCGATCGCGATGGTTCCAACAACAAATCTTATTTAGGAGCCAACGCCATCTTAGCTGTATCATTAGCAACAGCAAAAGCAGCAGCCGCAGAGTTAGGATTACCATTATATCGCTATATCGGCAGTCCAATGTCAAATTTGCTACCAGTACCCATGATGAATGTCATCAATGGTGGTGCTCATGCCGATAATAATGTAGATTTTCAAGAATTTATGGTGATGCCAGTGGGTGCACATTCTTTCCGAGAAGCATTACGTTGGGGTGCAGAAATTTTTGCAGCTTTAAGTAAAGTTTTGAAGGAGAAAGATTTACTTACTGGTGTAGGAGATGAAGGAGGTTTTGCACCTAATCTCAAATCTAATCAAGAAGCCCTAGATTTACTGATGACAGCAATTGAAAAGGCAGGTTATAAGGCTGGGGAAGAAGTTTATTTAGCAATGGATGTGGCAGCTAGTGAATTTTATAAAGATGGCCAATATGTCTATGATGGTGCACCCCATTCTGGAGCAGAATTCGTTGATTATTTAGCAGAGTTAGTGGAGAAATATCCCATTGTTTCTATTGAAGATGGATTACATGAGGATGATTGGGATACGTGGAAGTTATTAACGGATAAATTAGGCTCTAAAATTCAGTTAGTAGGGGATGATTTATTTGTAACTAATGCCACTCGCTTACAAAAAGGAATCGAAACTGGTGTAGGTAATGCTATTTTGATTAAATTAAATCAAATCGGTACTTTGACTGAAACTTTGGAAACCATTAATTTAGCAACTCGTAATGGTTATCGCTCTGTGATTAGTCATCGCTCTGGTGAAACTGAAGATACTACTATTGCTGATTTGGCAGTTGCTACTTGTGCCGGACAAATCAAAACTGGTTCTTTATGTCGTAGTGAAAGGGTGGCTAAATATAACCGACTTTTAAGAATAGAAGACGAATTAGGAGAACGTGCTGTATATGCAGGTCAAGTTGGTTTAGGTCCAAAATTCAACAGATAAAGCAAGGAGTTATGTAATAAAAAAATCAGAAAAAAACTAAATTAATAGTAAAGAATAAGTGTAATTTAAAGTTTAACTTTTGGAAAAAATATGACAGCTTACGAGATAGAAAAAAGCAACCCTGGATCTCCTCAAATACAAATAGAAGACGATCGCACGGGGATGAATTTAGATACGATCAAACGTGCATTTTTAGATAATTTATTCTATATTCAAGGAAAAGATCGCGAAGATGCTAGCCCATATGATTATTATGTAGCTTTAGCTTATACCATTAGAGATCGATTACTTCAGCGTTTTCTTCAAACTACTAGCACTTACAAAAAAGAAAAAGTCAAGCTAGTTTGTTATTTCTCAGCAGAATTTTTAATGGGTCGTCAATTGGGGAATAATTTGGTTAACCTCGGTATTGATGATACTGTGCGTCAGGCTATTGCAGAATTAGGATTGGATTTAGATGAGTTAATTGAACAGGAACCGGATCCCGGTTTAGGCAATGGTGGTTTAGGTAGATTAGCGGCTTGTTTTTTGGATTCCCTGGCATCCTTAGAAATTCCTGCTATTGGTTATGGAATTCGTTATGAGTTTGGTATTTTTTATCAGTTAATTAAGCATGGTTTTCAAATAGAAGTACCAGATAATTGGTTACGTTTCCGAAATCCTTGGGAAATTCCTCGCTCTGATGAAACGGTAGAAATTAAGCTTGGTGGATATACTGAAGCATATCGAGATCCTCAAGGGAAATTTAAAGTTTCTTGGATTCCCGATCGTACAGCTATTGCTATTCCTTATGATACCCCTGTACCGGGATATAAAACTAATACGGTAAATCCTCTGCGTTTATGGAAGGCAGAAGCTAGTGAACAGTTTAACTTTGAAGCTTTCAACGCTGGAAATTATGATAGTGCTGTAGCCGAAAAGATGAATTCGGAGACTATATCTAAGGTTTTATATCCTAATGATAATACTCCCGCAGGAAGAGAATTACGTCTAGCACAACAATATTTCTTTGTTTCGGCCTCTCTACAGGATTTAGTTAGGATTCATCTAAAGAATCATGATAACTTAGATGATTTCCACGAAAAGATCGCTATTCAGTTAAACGATACTCATCCAGCAGTAGCAATTGCTGAATTAATGCGTTTATTGATTGATGAAAATAGTTATGAATGGGTTCAAGCTTGGGGTATTACTCAAAAGACTTTTGCTTATACGAATCATACTCTTTTGCCTGAAGCATTAGAGCGTTGGTCAGTGGATTTATTTGGGAAAATATTACCCAGACATTTGGAAATTATTTATGAAATTAATCGTCGTTTCCTAGAAAATGTGAAAACTTGGTTTCCTGGCAATGAGGATTTACTTGCTAGTCTATCTTTGATTGAAGAAGGTGGAGAAAAGAAAATTCGCATGGCTAACTTAGCTTGTGTGGGTAGTCATTCCATTAATGGGGTGGCTGCATTACATACAAAACTTCTGAAACAGGATACTTTAAAGGATTTTGCGGCACTTTGGCCTGAAAAATTTATTAATAAGACTAATGGTGTTACTCCACGTCGTTGGATTTTATTAAGTAATCCAAAATTATCACAATTAATTATTGATACTATTGGGGAAAAATGGCCTAAGAATTTAGACGAAATGAGAAGTCTAGAGAAGTTTGTTAATGATGCAGATTTTTGTCGTCGTTGGCGTGATATTAAGCAAGAAAATAAACAAATCTTAGCGGATTATATTGAGAAGAATCAAGCGATTAATGTGGATATTAATTCTATTTTTGATATCCAAGTTAAGAGAATTCATGAGTATAAGCGTCAATTATTGGCGGTATTGCATATTATTACTCTCTACAATCGCATTAAGGATAATCCTGATGTGGATATTTATCCTCGTACGTTTATCTTTGGTGGTAAGGCTGCACCGGGTTATTTTATGGCTAAGTTGATTATTAAGTTAATCAATTCTGTAGGGGAGATTGTTAATAAGGATCCTGATGTTAGAGGTCGTTTGAAGGTAGTTTTTCTGGCTAATTTCAATGTTTCTTTAGGGCAAAAAATTTATCCAGCAGCGGATCTTTCTGAACAAATCTCTACGGCTGGGAAGGAGGCTTCTGGCACTGGAAATATGAAGTTTGCTATGAATGGTGCTTTGACTATTGGTACTCTTGATGGAGCTAATATTGAAATCCGTGAAGAAGCTCAACCTGAGAATTTCTTCTTGTTTGGTTTAACGGCTCAGGAGGTTTATGATCTTAAGGCTTCTGGTTACAATCCCATGGATTATTATCGCAGCAATCCAGAATTAAGGGCGACTATCGATCGTATTGCTAATGGTGATTTTAGTTATGGAGATCCTGATTTCTTTAAGCCTATTGTGGATTCTTTATTGAATGACGATCGCTATGTGCTTTTAGCTGATTATCAAGCTTATATTGAATGTCAAGAGAAAGTTTCTATTGCTTATCAGGATCAGGATAATTGGACTAAAATGTCTATTCTCAATTCTGCTCGTATGGGTAAGTTTTCTAGCGATCGTACAATTCGGGAATATTGTGAGGAAATTTGGAAGGTGAAACCGGTTCAGATTGAAATTCCTGAATATAATCCTAATAATTTTAAATAGTATTTGAAGAGAATCCTATTCCTATTTAAAAGTCCTGTTTTTTTAAATTCACTTTATAATAGGAGTAGGATTTTTTTTATGGTTTTTTACAGAATTAATAATTTATAATTAACAAAAAAGAATAAATTATAAACCCTGATAAGTTGTTTAAATTGCTATAGAATCTTCTGGTAAAGGTTGTTTGATCTCACTATCAACTTGAAAATGAGCAAATTTTTTCTTCGCTCCAGAGAAATTAGCTCCATTGAGATTAGCATCAATTAGGTTAGTATTTTTGAGATCAGCTTTACTCAGATTAGCACGAATCAATTGGGCTTCACTCAGATTAGCGTTTTTGAGATTAGCTCCTTTAAGATTGGCACAAATCATGTAAGCTTCACTAAAATTGACATCTTTGAGGTTGGTATCTCTGAAGTTAGAAAAATTGAGTCCTGTTTTGCTAAGATCAGCTCCTTTAAGGTTTGCTTTGCTCAGGTTTGCTTTACTGAGATTTGCACCACTGAGGTTAGCATTAGTGAGATTGGCATTACTAAGATCTGCATCGCTCAAATTTGCACCGCTTAAGTCAACACCACTTAGGTTGACACCACTAAGACTGGCATTACTGAGGTTTGCACCACTTAAGTTAATATCAGTTAATTTAGTATATCTGAGATCGGCACAACTAAGATTGGCAGATCTGAGATCTGCTTTGGTGAGGTTGGCATTACTTAAATGGACACGAGTTAAATTGGCTTGTCTGAGATTAACTCGGATTAGGTTAACATATCTAAGGCTACTATAGCTAAGATCAGCTTTCTTCAGATTTGCATTCTTAAAATTAGCATGGACTAAGTTAGATTTAATTAGGTTTGCACCGCTTAAGTCTGCATTATAAAGGTTACTATATCTTAGATCTGCTTCTTTAAGATCAGCATTTTTTAGACTTGTATCGCTTAAGTCAATTCCTTTGAGTAGTTTTCGATCGATAAAATTTTCTGTTTCTGAAAGAAGTTTTTCAGCTAATTCCCATTTATCTGCAAAATGATGACTTATTTCTAAGTTAATGACTTGATTTAAGCTTTGATTTTCCTTATCAGTATTATTCTGAAGGGTTACAACTGTTTCTATCTCTGTTTCTATGTTTTCATTTTCTTGAGAATTGAGATTGTTTAGATAGTTTATTATGGATTCTTTATCTTCTTCTTCTGCTATTTCTTTCCAATTCAAGTTAAGTTCTTGACATATTTTCTTAAATGTATCAAATTGAATGAATTTTGAACGATTAAAAAACTTTTTTATTGCAATATTAGATATTAATGTCTTTTGACCAAATTTTTCTCTAGATTCAAACCCTAATTTTTGTAGCTCTTTTTCTGCTTTATCTATTCCTTCTACCGTTGGAGTGCAAGTTATTTTATCCATTTTAAACCTCTTGAATATAACTATTTGGCAGTTGTCAAGTAGTTTGAGCAGTGTTTTAAATTACTATAAATCTACTATAGATTATACAATAACAGTTGTAGAATGATGATTGTGCTATTTTTTATACAATCAAAGGTTTTCTTAATTATTTAAAAGTAACAATATGTAAATATAGATTGACAAAATAACATTTAATATTCCCAATATTATTGATGAATTATAGTTAAAAGTCAATAATTAATCATAAAAAATTGCACCACGTTGGATCAAATCTTCTTTTAAAAATTCTGTCATGCCGGTATTATTTCCAAAACGACAGTTTTTAACTTTCGCACCACTGAGATTAATATCAGTGAGATTAGCGCGAATCAAGTTGGCATCAATCAGGCAGGCATCACTAAGGTTAACACGATTAAGATTTGTACCTATCAAGTTAGCATCACTGAGGTTGACACGAATTAGGTTGGCGCGAATTAGGGAGGCATGAGTCAGATTAACTCCACTGAGGTTGGCATCCCGAAAGTTGGTAAAATTGAGATCGCAATCACTTAAGTCGGCATCACTAAGATAGGCATCTCCTAAGTCAACATCACTGAGATTGGCTCCTTTGAGATTGGCATTACTGAGGTTAACATCGCTGAGGTTAGCGCGACTTAGATTTGCACCACTAAAGTTGACTTCTCTGAGGTTAGCGCGACTTAGATTTGCACGGCTGAGGTTGGCATCTTTGAGATCTGCTTCTCTTAGATTTGCTCGAGTGAGATCGGCATCTTGGATGTTGGCACGAATTAGGTTAACTCCTCTGAGGTTGGCACGAGTAAGATTTGCTCGACTGAGGTTGGCATCTTTGAGATCTGCTTCTCTTAGATAAGCATCGATTAGGTATGTACGGGTTAGATTAGCGCGAATGAGGGAGGTTTTACTTAAATCGGCGTTGGTAAGGTTGGCTCTAGTTAGGTTGGTATCGCTTAAGTCGGCATCACTTAAATCGGTTTCTGTTAAGTCTGTGTTTCCTATATAGGTAAAGCTTAGATCTACGTCTGTTAAGTCTATGTTTTGGAATAAGTCTTCGTTGATGAAGGGTTCTACTTTATTGATGATGATTTTGACGAGATCCCATTTGTCTATTTGAATGTTGTCGATGATTAGGCTATTTACTGCTCTTAGTTCTCCTGTTTTGATATTGGATATGAGTTTATGGATTTCATCTGTGGAGGCTTCTATATATAGGTTGGTAATTCCTTCGTTTGTATCTTCTATTTTTACGGGATTTCCTGAGTAGTCTTTGAGGATATTGGCACAAATTTCTGTGTCTTCTTTGGATGAGAATATACTTTTAAAGGTTATATTTGCTTTTATGGTTTGTTCTTGTTTGTTGAGTAGGGTTATTTGTGTTTTTTTTATTGTTTCTTTGGTTTGATTTTCCGGAAGTTTTGTTTTATTTGGCTCTTGTGTGGTGGATGGTTGGGGTTCTTTTTCTGGTTTTATTCCTGCGATTTCTTCCCAGTTGAGGTTGAGGTGTTGGCATATCCTTTGGAATGTGTCTGGTTGGATTCCTGATGAGGTGTTGAAAAATTTGGTGACGATATTACGGGCGACGTTGATTGATTTTGCAAATAGTATCTGTGAGGCAAAACCTAGTGTGTTTAATGCTTTTTCTGCTTTTTCTATTCCTTCTGCTGTGGCTGTGTATGTTTTTCTCTCCATTTTTTACCCTCTTGTTTCTAATGGTTAGTTTAAAGCAGTTTGGGCGGCTTTTATGCTAAAAATACCACATTCTCGTCGGGGTTTTATTAAGTCTATTTTCTAATCTTTTGTGTTGTTCGATTTTCCATTGACTTTATTCTTCTATTATACCTTATTTTTCTCTCGGTTATCTCTGGGGTTTGGGTTAGGGTTAAGCATAGGTTGGTTTCTTTGGGGAATCCTATGCTTGTTTGAGAGGTTCGTTTTGTTTGATTAATGCCTAAATAGGTGTAAGAATTTTTTTCTTAGAGTAATCCTCTTCTCCAAAAATTGCTCCACGTGAAATTAAATCCTCTTTTAAAGATTGTGTCATACCTAAATTATTGCCAAAACGAGTTTCTAATACCTCGGCATCTCTAAGATCAGCATCTCTAAGGTCGGCATCTATAAGATTAGAAAAACTGAGATTGGCACCTATGAGATGGGCACCACTGAGATCGGAAAAATTGAGATGGGCACCACTGAGATGGGCAGCTGTGAGATGGGCACCACTGAGATCGGCATCACTGAGATCAACACCTTGTAAGGAGCGTTTTTCAATCAAAGATAGGTTTTTATCAATAATACGTTTTACTAAATCCCATTTATTGATTTGAATATTTTCAATAGGAAAACTATTTAATTCTTTTAATTCACCATTTTTAATAAGAGATACTAGTTTTTGAATATCTTCTTGAGAACCTTCTATGTGTAGCTTAATACTTCCTTCTTTAATATCATTAATTTGGATAGTATCTCCTGAGTATTGTTTTAAGATAGTCTCAAAAATTTGTTTATTTTCAACAGAATCAAGATTCCCCTGTAAGGTTATAACTGCTTTAATTTTTTGATTATTTGTATCTAATACCTTTATTTCACGGCTTGATTGTCTTTCTTGTTCGATATTTTCTTTAACAATTAAACTACTAGCATTGCTTTTTTTTGATGAAAAAGATTCTTGATCTTCTTCTATTCCTGCTATTTCTTTCCAATTTAGCATTAGTTCTTCGCATATTCTCTCAAAGGTATCTAATTGAAGCCCTTTTGAACGATTAAAAAAATGTGTAACACTTGATCTCGATACATATATACATTTGGCAAAATTTTGTTTTGATCCAAAACCCAGTCTTTCTAGTGCTTTTTCTGCTTTTTCTATGCCTTTTTCAGTAGCAATGTAAGTTATTCTCCCCATTTATTTGTTTTAAATTAGGTTATTTAATTTCTATTAAATCTTAAAATTGGAGTTTATTCTCATCCCAATCAGAAGAAAAGCACAAGAGAAGCAAACATCGATCGCAACAAATTCTTGACATAGTCTATTTGATAAATATTGTAGATGATAATTAAATTGTAATAAAACATTCAAGAATTAAACGATGGAAAATAACAAAAATTTAGACTCAAAAATTAAATTAGAATTTGCTCAAGAATATCTTCGTCAAATTCGTTTAAGCTTTAATCTTGCCTTAGCAGCAACAGCTATATCTTTTGGTTTTAGTTTATTCGGTGGTATTTTATTAATTTCTGGTAAGCTTAGTTGGATTTGTGTTATTTGTTTTAGTAATCTAATTTCTTGTGCTAAATGTTGGCAATTTGCTAAGAAAATTCGACTTAAGTTTCCTAAAAGTTGATGATTATTGATTGTCTAAATAATATTTCTTTTCTTTCTCAGAGGATAAAGTTTCCCTTGAGGAAGGATTTTATAGGAGAAAATATGTTATAATTAATAATGTGAAAAAAAGTTATTTCAGGGGGGAATATGATAATAAATATCGATCTTGAAGATACCCTAGTTAATAAATTGGAAAAAATTGCTCTTGAAAGTGGTAAATCTAAAGAATATTTAGTGAAAGAAGCAGTTCGATCGTTGGTTGAAGAAAAATTGGGAAATAATTTAGAGGAGGAAGGATTTAAAAATGAAAGTAACAATAAAAAGAACAGTAAGTGGTCAGAAGAATTCTTAAATTTTAATGGAGTAGAATCTGAAATAGATGAGGAAAAAAGGGCTTATTGGTTAGAAACCATTAATGAATTTAGGGAAATGAAAGAAGATCTTCGTTTTGAATCCTATCGTGATGATCTTATTCCTCCTTCTTCTGAGGGCGTATTTTAGTGGTTGAATATTTGCTTGATACTTGTGCTATCAGTGATATAGTTGAAAGTGATCCTAATACTATTATTAACTTTAAATCCTTTAATCCTTTGAATTTGGCTGTATCAACCATAACAATAATGGAAATAAAATTTGGTCTAAATCTTAAGCCAGCTAAAGCAGGAAAAATAGAGCCTAGTATTAATAAACTGTTATCTCAAATAATTCAAATTCCTTTTGGAAATGAAGAAGCAGCATATGCAGCTAGGATTCGTAGTGATTTAAAACAGGCGGGAACTCCTATCGGAGCATATGATCTCCTAATTGGTGCAACGGCATTAGTTCATAACTTAATTCTTGTTACTAGTAATGTTCGTGAATTTCAAAGGATTGATGGGTTGACGATCGAAAACTGGAGAAATTAATTCTTATTATAAAAAACCCCACGCCTACCCATGAGAAATCACAATGATAAAAGCGCGGGAAAGCATTACTGAAAAACAATACCAGCCTTTTTAAAACGAGCCAAAGCCTCACCCAAACGATCGCAATCAGCAATCATACTAATCCTCACATAACCCTCACCACCATTACCAAAAGCCACACCGGGAGTAACAACAACCCCAGTTTGCTGTAAAACAGAAAGAGCAAAATCAGTAGAATTAATTCCCGTAGGAGTTGGCACCCATAAATACATAGTCGCCTTTGAAGGAACAATATCCCATCCCAGCTCAGCTAAACCCTTAATCAAAAAATCTCGTCTAACCTGATAACGCTGTTGAACCTCTTCAATATAACTATTGGGCAATTGTAAAGCAGTTTCAGCCGCTTTTTGAATTACTGCAAAGATCCCATAATCCAGATTAGTTTTTAAAGTACGTAACCCTTGAATAATTTCACTAGAACCCACCACAAACCCAACACGCCAACCAGCCATATTATAGGTTTTCGAGAGAGTATGGAATTCCACACTAAAATCTTTCGCCCCTGGAATCTCTAATAAACTCGTAGGTTGATAACCATCAAAAGCCAACTCTGCATAACACAAATCATGTACCAACATAATCTCGTAATGACGGGCAAACTCAACAATCTCTTCAAAAAATTCCCTAGGGGCGGTAGCGGTGGTAGGATTATTGGGGTAATTAAAATAAAGGATTTTGGCTTTGCGGGCAACTTCAGAGGGAATGGCTTGTAAATCGATTAACCAGTTATTCTCAGGTTTGAGCATGAGTTCGTAAATTTCGGCACCGGCAATTAAAGGGCCGCGAAAATGGGCAGGATAGGCAGGACTTGGTACAAGAATGACATCTCCGGGGTTAATATAAGTTAAGGCAAGATGACCTAATCCTTCTTTGGAACCAATTAGGGGTAAAGCTTCACTATCTGGATCCAATTTCACATGGTAAGAAGTTTCATACCAATCGGTAATGCTAGTGCGAAAACTACTTGTGCCTTCAAAAGGTGGATATCCATGATTATCGGGGTTAGATAAGGCGGCAATGGCTGCGTCTATCACAGGTTGTGGGGCACTTCCATCGGGATTTCCCATCCCTAAATCGATTAAATCTACTCCTTGTTTTCTCGCACCTGCTTTAAGCTCGTCTAGACGGGCAAATACATAGGGTGGTAAGGTTTTGATACGTTCGGCTCGGTTAATCCAATTTAAACTCATCGATTTGTATTATTACTTTAAATTATTACTGTAAATTATTACTCTAATATCAATTTCTCTTTAAGCATGATAGAGTGTAAAAATCTTAAATCTAGGATAATTAACCAAAATTTATTCTCCCATTCCCCCATTCTCCCATTCTCCCGCGAGGGTGTCTATCATAGTTAAAGAAAAACGATATAAGGTTTGCCAGGGCAAATGTTATTGATTTTTGTACTATTGACAATCAACAATGGTGCTATATATCTTACTATTTTTTGTTAATTGTTGAATTTTTTGAGCAATTGTGATGTATGTCATCAGTTATTAGCTATCAAAGGCAGAAGATGCCAAATTCCATAATTAAGTGTTAAAGTATAAAGACTATATTAGATTAGGAACAACCGTTGAATTTCCCCCCAACTCCCTCCAATAGAACCATTCCCCCTAGTTTTGATGTCCTGGTAGTCGGTTCCGGGGCTGCTGGTTTATATGCTACTCTTTGTTTGCCTGAAAATTTAACCATCGGTTTGGTAACTAAGGCTAAATTGAAAAAAGGTGCTAGTGATTGGGCCCAAGGTGGTATTGCTGCTGCTATGGATCCTGATGATTCTCCTTCTCTACATTTTGAGGATACTATCAAAGCTGGTGCCGGAATCTGTGATGCTGAAGCGGTAAGGTTTTTGGTGGAAAATGCCCCGGCTTCTATCCATTCTCTCTTGGAAATGGGGGTGGCTTTCGATCGTCATAATGACAAGTTGGCTATGACTTTAGAAGCTGCTCATTCTCGGCATCGAGTGCTTCATGCGGCTGATACTACGGGAAAGGCTATTGTTAGTACTTTAAAAGCAAAGGTTTTAAGTCTTAGTCATATACAAGTATATCAACAGGCTTTGGCTTTAAATTTGTGGATGGATACAAATACTGGTGATTGTTGTGGTATTTGTTTGTTATATGATAATCAAATCTTTTGGGTAAGGGCTAATGCAGTGATTTTAGCTACTGGTGGAGGGGGACAAGTTTTTGCCAAAACCACTAATCCTACTGTTAGCACCGGAGATGGTGTGGCTTTGGCTTGGCGCGCTGGTGCGGTTTTGAGGGATTTAGAGTTTTTTCAGTTTCATCCTACTGCTTTAATGAAATCTGGTGCTCCTCATTTTTTGATTAGTGAGGCGGTAAGGGGTGAAGGTGCTCATTTGGTGGATAAGGATGGTAAGCGTTTTGCTTTTGATTATCATCCTTTGGGTGAACTTGCTCCTAGAGATGTGGTTAGTCGGGCAATTTTTAATCATTTACAAAAAAATTCAGGTCTTGATGATAGGGTTTATTTGGATTTACGAGTAATTCCAGAGGAAAAGATTCGTTATCGTTTTCCTAATATTATTCAAAAATGCAAGGAATGGGGGATTGATGTATTCAAAGAAGCTATTCCAGTGGCTCCTGCTGCTCATTATTGGATGGGTGGAATTAAGGTAGATTTATTGAATCGTACCTCTATTCGGGGTTTATATGCTATTGGTGAAACTGCTAGTACAGGTGTACATGGTGCTAATCGTTTGGCTAGTAATTCTTTATTAGAATGTTTGGTGTTTGCTTCTCAGTTATCTAAGATTAAAATTCAGCAACATTCTTCTGGAGATGATTCTATTCCAGAATGTATTGAATTCCAAGATAATTGGGATAAAGATCTAGATCTTATTCACTTACTTCGTGAGGAAATGCCAGTGGTTATGTGGGATTGCGCTGGAATTTGTAGAAAAAAATATCTATTAGAATCTGGAATTGAAAAGATTAGTTTATGGCGAGATAAGTTACAAGGTTTAGAATTGAGTAAGTATTTATCTCGTTTATCTCCTAACCATATGGTTAAATTCCATGCTTCCAATGCGGAGGAAAGATTGAGATTTTATGCTGAAACTATCAATCTTGTCGATATTGCTTATTTGATTCTTAAGTCTGCGGCTTTTCGTGAAGAAAGCAGAGGTGGGCATTTTCGTGAGGATTTTCCTAATACTCTCTCTCGTTGGGAAGTTCATACTTTGATATCTGGTGAAAATTTATCTAAATCTGAATAAAGAAATTTGGCAAAATACTTTTGCAATGTACTTTTTTTCTTTAGGATATGCTATCTAAATATATTTTTTTTAAAGGAAGAATTTTTATTATTTTTAAGTACCAGTTACATGAACTACTATTTCTCGTTGATGAGAACGTTGCCTATGTTCCCAAAGATAAATTCCTTGCCATATGCCTAATACTAATCTCCCTCCACTGATAGGAATTTGTTCGGAAGTGTGAGTTAATGCCGATCGAATATGAGCGGGCATATCATCAGGGCCTTCGTCATCATGGATATAACTGATAGAATCTTCTGGAACAAGTTTAGCGAAAAAATTAGATAAATCCTTAAGTACATTAGGGTCAGCATTTTCTTGTATTACTAAACTAGCAGATGTATGTCTAACAAAAATTGTACAAAGACCAGTTTTAATATTAGCATCTGATACAATTTTTTCTACTTTTGGAGTTATTTTGTGTAAAGATTTGCCATTAGTTTGAATTCTGATAGCTTGTTGATAGTGATTCATAATAATTTTATAGATAATTTGTTTCTAGTTTTAAAGAAATTGCTTTGCCTTTATATTATAACAAAAACATCCAATGTTGACAATTGACAATAAATACTTTGGTTATTAATCTTTAGATTTAAAGGTTAAATCATACTCTAATCAATATATTTTTTGTCGGAATAATCATAGAATATCTTATCAAGATTAAACTAAATCTAAGCAAAGAAAAATGTCAACAATTAAATTTACGACTCAAGTCAAGAATAGGGAAATTGAAATACCTCAAGAATATTTAAACACCATTAAAAATGCAGAAATAGCAGGAATAATAATTACTTCTCAATCCTCAAATAAAGTAAAAGGTATTATTGCTAAATTGATGGAAAATCCTCTTGAAATTGAAGATAAAACTTTTTTAACTAGAAAAATTTATGAGAGATAACAAAGAGTTTTTCTTGGATACAAAGTATCTGGCTTTATGTTTTAAAATAGACAATTGGATTGATGGATTTAGTCAGTTTTCAATTTAAATTCTTGATGGTTTTTTTTGTAGTTAAAAATCTTTTAAGTTAAATGTTTAAAATAATCAACCACAGCATTAGCAATAACTTCCGTGCCATTTTTAGAGAGAGAAAAATCATCAGTTGGCATCTCTAAATCCTGATTTAAAAAACTCCAATTACCTTGAAAAAATTCCTCTGTTGAAATAATTTTGTGCTTAGCAAATTTCTTAATTCCTGATAATAATAAAGGCGTTTCTGCAAAACCTTCCCTAGTAAGAGAAATGATAGGCACATCCATTCGTAAAGCCTCAGCAAAAGTACTATAGCCAGGTTTAGAAATCACTAAATCGCACAAAGGCATAAAATCCACCGGGCGATAATTAGTCTTAGTAATCTTCGCTAAATTGCCTAAATCTGGGGCATTAGCATCGAAAGTAATAAATTGCCAATCAGGAAAACTTTCAAGGTTTTGATAAGGAATTGCATTCAAACCTAAGCCACCAAAAGTGAGTAAAATAGTTTTATCTTTTGGGGAATTAAGATTAAAATCCTCCCTTAACTCTGCATCAGAATAATGAGGTTTTCCACCTGTTAAACCCACGTCAATAATATTAGGAAAAGCACTCATTTCTTCAGACATCGGCAAACGATAAAGACGCTCACATTTGCCATAACATTTACTAATCCAATCAGCAATTTTTTCAAAATCTTCACCCCAATCTCGATAGATAAAATCCCAACCAAAATTACTCATCATCCAACAAGGAATCCCTGCCGCTTCGGCAATTTTTGTCGCCAAGGGAGGAATATCAGCCAAAATTAAACCCACACCATTTGTCTTAATAAAGTTAACTTCCCCAGCAATAATTGCATCTTGTTTCTGATAGATATGCTGCAATTTTTCCAAAGTAGTAACTTTATCCATTTTCAAACTATCAGCTTGAATTACTCCTACATCAAAAGTGCGAGGGCGATAGATAAAATCAGCTTGAATATAAGATTCTAATAACCAACGAGGCGCAGTTGTAACTAATACTAATAATATCTCAGGATAGAGTTTTTTTACTGCTTCTACTACCGAACAAATACGCACGGCATGGCCAAAACCATGGCTAGTTATAGCTATATATAATACAGGATTTGAGGTTTGTTGCATGGGGAAATTCTTGATAGTTAATGGTTGATATTTAGGGTGAATTATTGATAGAAAATGGTTAATTATTAATGGTGGAATCCTTAATTGTGGGCAAATTTTTTTGATTTTTAGTAAATAGTTTAAAGTAAGTAGAAACCAACAACTCTTTAACAGGAAAAGCTAGATAAGTTATGGGATTAATTGTCACAATAATATCTCGAAAATCCCGAATTGCTAAATTCACAATCTGCTTTGCTACCCAATCAGGAGACATAACACCAATGGGATTGAGATTGCTTTTAAAAGGGCCTAAAATTAATTTTCTAATAATAATAGGTGCATCCAAACGCCGTAGAGTTACTAAATCTCCCATGGTACGTTTACTTAACTCATATAGAGGGCTAAAAGCAGGATTTACTTCCGCTTCAGAAGTATTTACCCAAATTTCTTTTCTAACAATATCTTCATTACTAGAGATATTTTTTAAAAATAATTCCATCAATCTCCAACTAGAAAAAGCATTGATTTCATAGGATTTTCTAATAGCATCGTCAGTTTTTTCACCATGCACATTAATACCATGATTGAGAATTAAAATATCTATTTCTGCTAAATTTGCTAACAATTTAGATTCCGATCCAACACTCCAACAAATGGTTTTTATCGGTGTATTTTTACCATCAATATTGATAGTAATTTCCTCAGAAGAAGACGTAAAAGCAACTACTTTTGCCCCCTTCAAAGACAATTCTTTTAATAAAGCCTTCCCCAAACTTCCCGATGCGCCAGTAACTCCAATTCTTTTCTTTTTTAAAGATAAAGCGGTGCCCATAATTTTATCTACCAAAGTAAATGTGCCACAAAAATAAGCGTTTTGATTATCAAAATGATGTCGCCAATGATAAGATCGATTCACAAACCAATTTGAAGGAATACTCTCAAAATCTCCTTGACGATGGGTAATATCTGTCAACTCATCAGCAGAGGGAATGCCTAAACCCCTTGCCATTGCAGTTATAGAAAAACTTAAACAATACAAGGAACCAAACCATCCTACCCAATAATATGATATACTGAGAGTATACATCAACCCTACAAGAAAGAAACTAAATAACAACATGACTAAAGATTCTGGCACATCGTTATACCAATGAGCTTTACGGTAGATTGTTTCGTTAATGACTGATAAATCTCGCCGAAAAACCCGATGATGCCAATTATGCAAATTATATAATGGCTGCCAATAATGGGATAAAGTGTGATAAAAATCCCTGATGAACTCTGCCCATAATACAGAAATAAGTGCAATGATTATTATTATAATACCAGTGTTTATCATAAAATCCTATAGAAATTTCTAAATCTAAATGTTTTAACTTTAATTTAAGACAATTTTGTTAAAATATATAGTAAGGAAAACCAAATCAAAATTCAAAGTAAATTAATGGTTTAAACAACAACGATTCTCCATTATAACTAATGGGGCAATAACTTAAAAATTTCTTAAGATTTTCCAAAGTCTGAGAAAAAATACTGGTAAATCTCATCTTACCAAATAGGATAAGTACAATTAAAAATAACATATATAGATTATGACAAAAAAATATTGGTTAGACAACGAATCTGAACAAGAAATTGATCCAATTAGTTCTATTTTATCTGAATTTTCCGATCCAGAAGAAGAAGAAGAAGAATTTAGAAGTGAATTTTTCCAAGGTTTATCTGGTAGAAGAAAAAAAGCCGCTTTTATTTTTACCATGGTATGGGGGGTTACTATTGGACTCCACTTAGTAACTTGGGGTACTTGGATTGGAATTAGTATGACGGGATTACTTACAATTCAAGTAATTCGTTTACTGATAGTGAAAGAAAAATCAATTCCTACTTTATTAGGCTCAGAAGAGTTGGAAAGTGCTCCTTATGTATCCCTGTTAGTTTCAGCTAAAAATGAAGAACCTGTGATTGGAAACCTACTCAAAATGCTCCATAACCTAGACTATCCCACAGATAAGTATGAAGTATGGGCAATAAATGATCACAGTACTGATAAAACTCCAGAAATACTAGATCAAATAGCTCAAGAATATCCAGAATTAAAAGTATTTCACCGTAAGGCAAATGCAGGAGGAGGAAAATCAGGGGCACTCAATCAGGTATTACCTCTAACTAAAGGGGAAATCATAGGAGTTTTTGATGCAGATGCTACGGTTCCAAATGATTTATTGCGACGATTAATTCCCCTATTTAACCCAGAAGACATGGGCGCAGTGCAAGTGAGAAAGGGGATTTCTAATGCTTCTCTCAATTTTTGGACAAAAGGCCAAATGGCGGAAATGGCATTAGATAGTTATTTTCAGCAAAAAAGAATTGCCATCGGCGGTATTGGAGAATTAAGAGGAAATGGCCAATTTGTGCGTCGTCAGGCTTTAGAAAGTTGTGGTGGTTGGTGTGAACAAACTATTACTGATGATTTGGATTTGACTATTCGTTTGCATTTAGATGGATGGAATATTGATTGTCTTGAATTCCCTGCTGTTGGTGAAGAAGGAGTGAAAAATCCTCTTTCTCTTTGGCATCAACGCAATCGCTGGGCTGAAGGTGGTTATCAACGTTATTTGGATTACTGGCGTTTTATCATTGGTAAACGAATTAGTTTTGGTAAAAAGGTGGATTTATTTTGTTTTATTATTTTTCAATACCTCTTACCTACCGCAGGAATACCAGATATGTTGATGGCTATTTACCGTCATCGCTTACCTATATTTAGTCCTATGACGACTGTTCTTCTATCTTTTACTTGTTGGGGAATATTTAAAGGATTATGTCGCACTCGTACTCAAGAGAAAGTTAATGTTTTTGATATCTTTATGATGGGTTTACAATCCCTCAAAGGTCTAATATATATGTTCCATTGGTTTTTAGTAATACCTAGTACTATGGCAAGAATGTCTGTACGGCCTAAGCGTCTCAAGTGGGTTAAGACGGTGCATGAAGGAAATGAAGCTGAAAGTTTGGATTTTACTTAATCATAATTTAGGGGATAATTCCCCTTTTAAAGATTGGTAAGTACAAAAAAATTCCCAAATATTCTATCAGATAATTGCTTAATCTTTTTGTCTTAACTAAATTTGAGCACAATTTTTTTTAGTTGTATTCCCTCAGTAAAAATCCCCTAACTACTACTTAAAAATACTCATATCTTTCCCCAAAAAAAATTAATTTAACCCAATATAAGGGTGTTTGAAGCCAGTGAATACAACCATAATTAATATTGATTTAAGTCTTAAATTTTCCCTCAAAATCAATTACTGATATTATTAATTGCCGAATAAGCTAGATAAGCTAAAATCAAAGCCTAATTATAGATTTTCTAGGCTCATTTGGGATGTAGAGGTTATCCCTTCAAAATAAAGTCAAAACCAAAATATTTATTGTCAATATTTATAATTAAAATCCCTCTGTATAAAAAACCTAATGACTAAAAATTAACCATTAAATTTAGGAATTAAATAATGACCAATCAATCAATTTCTAACGAAGTCGCTCTCAGAATTGCACTAGCAGCCAAAGTATTACCCGATGTATCCGTCAAACAATTAATAGAAGCCTTACAAGGGGAAAATGAAGACGAGATAACAGAAGAATCTCTCAGTAAAATTACCGTCACTCAATTAAAAAAATCCTTTGGCAATATTTATGACGCTGAAGGTGGATGGGAAAGTGAAGATGCTGATAATCAAGAAATTGCCGCCCTCAAAGAAGCAGTTGAAATCTTATGGGGTGAAAAAGGCCAATCACAAGAATCTTTACCGATTGAACCATATCAAGAAGGAGATATGCCCAACTCCATACGTGTTGCAGTGTCTTCCAATACTGGAGAAAAATTAGATGGCCACTTTGGTTCCTGTCATCGCTATTTAATTTATCAGTTATCACCAGACCAAATTAAATTGATTGATGTTCGATCGACAATCGAAGCCGATTTAGCAGAAGAAAAAAATCGATTCCGAATGGAATTAATTAAAGATTGTGCCATTGTTTATGTGGTTTCCATTGGAGGGCCTGCTGCTGCTAAAGTTATCCAAGCTAATATTTATCCCATGAAAGTTGAAACAGGGGGTTTAGCAAGAGAAGAATTAGCCAAATTACAAAAAGCCATTGCAACTTCCCCACCCCCTTGGTTAGCGAAAATACTAGGAGTAACAGCGGAGGAAAGATTGAAAAATTATAAAGCCGATAATTAATAATTAATTTGTGTCACTAAGATGTTATGATTTATTGGTGTAGAAAAACCAAGAAAAAACTTAACAACAACCAAGAGAAAATCATGAGATTACAAGAGAATAAAGAAAGAATTAGAGAAATTCAAAAAATTACAGGGTTAAAACCTACTAATTTTGCTGATTTAATTAGAGTTGCTCAACTGATTTACGATCCTAGTGGTGGTGTTTGTGGGAAATTTGTTCAAGTAGATTGGTTATATTTTGGTATTCCTGAAGGAGTCGTAGAAAATTTAAGATTCCTTGGCCAAAAATATCAATATGAATCTCCTCATGTATCTATCGATATCGTTTGGGAGCAATTAACTCCAGAAACTCGTAGTTGGTTTATTGGTCATAAGAATATGTTATGGGAGATTGAAGAAGCTTTTCCTGCTTTAGATGAAGACTAATTTTATCTATAAAAATAAATCTAATCTATATAGATACGGTTATTTTTATCTTCATCAATCTTTAAGTAAGTAAGTTTTCCTCGTTAAAGTTATTGAAGATCATGAATTATGATTCTCTTCAACTCTAAAAAATAGAAAAGTTGATCCTTACACTATTGATTATTCAAATTCTGATGTTCTTCGATAACTTCTGAAATTTTTGGTCGAAGCATAATTTTATCCTTAATAGAAACTACAGGCAAAGGAATTCTACCAGAAATATCCGCATTGGATAAAGCCGTTTTCATTTCCATACGATTTGTATTATTACTAATATCTTTAAATTTATAAGGAATCTTATTCTTAGCCAATTGTTTCATCATTTTATTTGTAAAATTGCAAGTTAATCTACCATAAACAATAGGGGATAAACTGCTATTATTATCTTCTATAAACTCCGAGAAATTAGCATTTTCATTTTCTTTAAGACTAAAACACTCTCGACAATTTTCAGTATTTTTATAGCCTAATAGTGTAATAGACAAACAAATTATCATTAAAAGCCATAACTTTTTAATCATTTAAAAACTTTCTCCTAATTTTTATCAAACTAATTTATCAATAACTTCATAATAAAATTTAAAAATCGTCTTCACTTTCTGGAATATAACGATCTCTTCCTGTGATTATACCATATATTTCTCCTTGATTATTTTCCTCATCTTTAGTAGGAGATTCAGTAGAAGAATCCAATCTATCTTTATTCGGTAAAATTTCATCAAAAGGAATAATTTCGCCTTTGAAACACCTAGCTAAATTATCAGCAGCCTTTTTGAGTAAAGAATTATTATCCTGATTAATTCCCTCATTAACTCCAACTTGATTAGCCTGAGACTCTGACTCCAATTTAGACTGAATTTTATTCTCTTGATTACCTTGATTACTTTGATTATTGTTTCCATCAATCTTATTAGGTTTTTTATTACTAAATTTACGATTAAATCCAACCACTTCTGAACTATATTTAGATCTATTTTTTTGAGCTTCATTAACTTGATTTCCATAATTATTTGGAGAGTTATTGTGAGAATTAGCTTGATTAATATCTCTAGGTTGAGAATAATTTTTATGATTAATTTTATTATCAGAGTAAATATTTTCTGGATGAGGTGGAGATTTCTCAGGAGATTGATTAATTGATTGTTGGTTAATAGATGAATTCTCTTTAGGTAAGCTATCTAAATTATTAGAAGGATTTTGATTGGAAGAAGATCCTGAATTTAAGTCATTATCTTTGGTATTTTTTTTTGAAGACTCAGGAAAATCTCCTAATTTTAAATAAATTTTTACGTGATATCCTAGAACTCTATAAAAAGCTTCTTGAAATTCGTCAAGAAAACGTTTTACTTGTATGAGTAAACCTTGTGATCTTACCCCAATAACAACAACTTCACCCTCAAAAATCATCAAATAGGCATGAGGTTTTATTAATGCTTGCCTAAAATTTGGCAGTTGATTAATAAATTTATTCCAAATTTCAACTAGATTTTGAGGTGAATTATTCTTAAGAGATGATTGATTACTTGATGGCTGGGAAAGTGATGAAGACAATGATGCTGATGATAAATTTGATGATGAATTGGATTGAGACTTAGAAATATTTTTTGAAGGTTTAATAGGAGATGAGGTATTTGAATTGGAATTAGAAGATGATGATGGAGTTGGAGGTTGAGTTGGAAGTTGAGTTGAATCAGAAGGTTGAGTTGAATTAGAAGATGGTGATGAAGTTGGATTTTGACTTGGAGGAGTTTTTGGGAGTGTCTTTGATATTTTACCTGTAATATCAGCTTGAGGAGATGGAATATTAGTATGAATGGTAGTCTTTCTCAAAGCTGAAGGCAATAATCCTAATAAGCTAATCTCTAACCATAAACGAGGCTGACTAGTATTTTTAATTTTAGTTTCACTATTTTTAAGATGCTGTTGCCCTTGCAAAATCGTTTCATCAGACCAAGATTTAGCTAATTCACATAATTTATTCCATGTATCATTAGTAATTTGCACTAAATCCTGACGATGTGGAGCAGTTTTTGCAATTAATAAATTTATATAAAAATTAGCTAGATTTTGAAGAATAATTAAAGGCTCTCTTCCTCGATCCATAATTCTTCGACTTTGTTCTAATAAAGTGATACTATTATCTGATTCTATTGCATTTATCAAACACAATAAATCTTGTTCCGGAACTGCCCCGACTAAATCCCATACTTTTTGTGGAGTTATTTCCCCAGATAATAGACTTAATTGATCCAAAAGACTTTGAGCATCTCGAAGACCACCGTTAGCCATTTGAGCTATTATGGTAATAGCTTCATCCGTTATCTGAATATTTTCTTGAGAAGCAATGTTTTTGAGATGGGATACCATTGAATTTAATTCAATTCTTCGATAGTCAAAACGTTGAGTTCTCGAAATAATAGTCGGTAAAACCTTTTGTGGATCTGTAGTTGCTAGAATAAAAATTACATTTTTGGGAGGTTCTTCTAAAGTTTTCAGTAAAGCATTAAAAGCTGCCGTACTAAGCATATGACACTCGTCAATTACATATACTTTATAGCGACAAGATAGGGCAGCAAATTGAGCTTTTTCGATAATTTCTCTAATGTTATCTACTCCTGTATTACTAGCTGCATCAATTTCAATTACATCAAGGGCTGCTCCTTTGGAAATACTGCGACACACTTCACATTTGCCACAAGGATTAGGGGTAGGACGATCGACACTTTGACAATTAAGAGATTTAGCAAAAATTCGAGCCGAGGAAGTTTTCCCAGTACCGCGAGGCCCTGTAAATAAATAAGCAGGAGCGATTCTTTGGGTAACAATAGCGTTAGTTAGGGTGGAAGAGATGGCATCTTGCCCTACTAATTCAGCAAAAGTTTGGGGACGATATTTTTGATGAAGAGGTTGGTAGGACATCAATTATTTATTTATTTATTTATAACAATAATAATAGATTTTAATGGAAAATTTAAGATATAAATCTATCGATAAATTTTGTGTAAAATAATCTAAAAATAAAAAATTTCTTAGATAGTAGATAATATAGGTTATGATATATAATTATTAATTTTAATTGTCTATTCTCAATTGTTCATTAGTCTAGCTATACTTAATTAAGTAAACAAATAAGATATTTTTAATGTATAATGGTAAATTTGAAAATTAAACTTCACCATAGATTTTAAGACAAATTGGATTATGATTATAGTTAAATTATAGCATAGTTTTAATAATCAAGGGGAGAAATTTAAAATTAGTTTTTCCATCCAAAATAAATATAATTTACATTTTGTAGGAAAGTTTGAGAATGTTATCGAGAATATTTAAATGGCTCAAAAGATTTTTTAAACAACTGTTTAATCAACTGTTTAATCAAGGAAAAAAGACAAAAACAAAAAAAGAAAAAGTAGAGGAAAAAGAATTAACAGATACTGACTATGAATTCTTATTTATGCAACTTTTGGAAGGAGTATCCCATGGGTGGCATCAAGGGCAAATAGTCAAATTTTTTGAAAGGTTGGAAACAAGAGCTAATCGCGCCCAATGGATTGCTTGGTTAAAACGTTTTCAAGCCAAAATTTTAAACTCAAATGCTCCTAACCAAGAATTGGCATCAAGAATGGTTTATTTTAGCCAAGTGACAGAATCTATTCCTAATTTGGAAAATTTTTCTAATACAGTTTATAAAATTGGCAACCAAATCTTATCAAAAATTACCTCTAACCCAATTTGGGAATATTCAGGAGTAGATTCTAATTCTCCTAATTATATTAATTCTACCCATTCTACTAATGCTGTTTCCTTAGAAAAAAATACAAAACCTACAACAGATTCTAATTCTCCTCAACCACAAGGCCAACCACAAGGAGAAGTGATCAGGATAGATGAATTGTTGGTTAAATTGCAAGAAGATGCTAATTTAGTGACACAAATGGCTCAACAATTAGGCATAGAAACCACAGATCCTTCTAAGATCATAGAAACATTAATTAATCAACTCAATACTGTTAATAATCAAACTACTGATGTTCAAGAATACTCTTCACCTGTAGAAGCTTGGTTTAATACAGGTTTGAATATGGCAAGAGCGGGAGATTTAGCTGGGGCAATTTCTTCTTGGGATAAAGTTTTAGAATTAAATCCTAACTTTTCTCAGGCATGGCATAATCGCGGTAGTGCTTTGGCCAATTTAGGGAAACTAGATGATGCTATTGCCAGTTTCGATCAAGCTATTGCAATCAATCCTAATGATCATTTGGCATGGAATAATCGCGGTAATGTATTTTATAACTTACAAAATTGGGAAGAAGCTTTATCTTGTTGGAATCACGTAGTGGAAATCCAACCAGAATACTATCAGTCTTGGTACAATCGAGGTTGTGCTTTAGAAAATTTGAACAAAAAAGAAGAATCTCTTAAGAGTTATGAAAAAGCCCTAAAAATCAAGCCCGATTTTCAGCCAGCTCTGAAAAGAAGAAAGAGGTTGTTAGAGAATCTTAACCAACAAAATTCTAATTAATATTCGCAAAAACCACATATTTCCCTCGAAAATCAGTAAAATTTTAAGTAAGAATGTTATTTAATCTCATTTTTTGTCTCAAGAGAACTTAAAAATAGATTAAACAAAAAAAACTGTTAATTAGATAATTATGATCGAATCTTCTGGAAATTTTATTGAAGAAAACAATTTACTAGGTGAAGAAAGAATTAAAAGACTCAATCACCTTATCGAAACGTTAAGAATTGCTGATGAAATAGCTAAATATGGTTATTTAATCACTAGTTCAGAATTAGCTGATTTAATGGATATTAATGCCAGTGCTGTAACTTCCAGAGGCGATAATTGGTCTTGGCGTAATTGGGTGGTATCACGAGTAAGACGTGAAGGAAATCAAATTCTTTGGCAATTAGAAAAGGTGGATTAGCTTAATAGTGATCATGAATAATTAGCTTTTGCTATTCAGTGTGGTATGTTTTGAAGGGTTATGTTTTTGGCTTTGATTAAGTCATTCTTTCCTGACTCCCAAGACATACTCATATTATTTTTATTTAATTAAGAAAATGTACTGATATAAGACAAATTTCTAGGAATGCTTCAATTAGTTAGATTTTCCTAACTTGGGAAATTTCACCAGAAAATCCCAAAAATAGTTAAAATGGAGATAGTGCACAAAAGCAATTTTCTATACTATATGTTTTTTCGTTTTCAACTATTAAATGTCTCTAACATTAACTGTTTTTAATGTGTTATAACAAAAATTAACTCTTTTGGAAACAGTTTCGTACGATTGAAGGTTGGTGGGAAAATCAAGGAATACTATAGCTATCCTTACGCCCAAACACCCGCGTAAATCTATTATTCTGAGAACAAAAAAAGATAACTTGATTAAAAATAGCGTTAAACTTTTTGGTTTAACTTTGTGGGCAACCACCTTTATTTGTCAAAGTGATGTTATGCCTAGCTTGAATTTACCCTCTTTTGATTAGATGATCACTTGGTTGAATGTTGCACTAATGCAACATTGAAAAACTAAGTAGAGGTGATAATTGTTTGCAAGAATAAAAACCATATAGATTAGCTCTGATTCTCTTGATGGATGATTTTCCACCATTATTCCCTAAATCCTATTTATTGATTTTAATGATGACTTTAAGATGACTTTATCTATAAAAAACAATACGAACATTGTAATCCGTAAACTTCAATATCGCGATTTAGAAGCCATCGCAACTCTTGTATCTAATTATTCTAAGTCTTCTCCAGATAATTCCATAGTAGGTTTTACTCAATTTTTACAGAAATTGCAACGTTGGTACGGATTAAGTTGTTTTGTGAAATTATTGCGTAATGCCGTCGGATATGATTTCTGTATCTATCTTGCTCAAAATTTGGATCTTATTTGTGGTTTGATTCAAGTTTCACCCTTTAATATCAGTCGTACTACTTGGCGTGTAGAATGGGTTTTAGTTGATCCTATTCTTGCTCAAGGAGATCCTAATTTATTAACTAATAAAAAAGATATTGGATCTCTACTTTTACGCCATTGTTTTGAAACTATTTGGGAAGCTCGAACTTGGATTCTTGAAGTTGATATTAATGATAAAAATATCTTAGCTCTTTATCGTCAAAATGGTTTTCAACCTCTAGCACAGATGACCTACTGGTTACTTTCAGAAGAAAAATTGCAGGAATTAGCTACTGTAGAATCTGAGCTTCCTAATATTCTACCTGTAAGTAATGCTGATGCTTCTTTACTATATCAGTTAGATACTGTCTCTATGCCTCCTCTTTTACGTCAAGTTTTCGATCGTCATATTCAGGATTTTAAAACCAATTTTTTTAGTGGTTTGATTAATCAATTTAAGTATTGGTTGGAAAATATTGAAGTTAAAAGTGGTTATATTTTTGAACCTCAAAGAAAAGCCGCTATTGGTTATTTTAAACTCCAATGTAGTAAAGATGGTTCTTCTACTCATCAAGCAGAGTTGACCGTTCATCCTGCTTATACTTGGTTATACCCTAAGATTTTAACCCAAATGGCTCAGATTATTCAACGTTATCCTAATGCTTCTTTGAAGTTGGCTTCCGCTGACTATCAACCTGAAAGAGAAGAATATCTAGAAAAATTAGGGGCAACTCGCTCCCAACATACTTTACTTATGTCACGATCGGTATGGCATAAATTGCGAGAGTCTAAACCTTTAGATGCTCTTCAGTTATCAGGAATGCTTAAAGGTCTTCAACCTGTTAGAACTCCTATTCCTACCAGAATATCTTGGTTGCAATATATGTCAGATAATCAAGATCGTTCTTCTAAGAATAATGATACCAAGATTTCTCAGAGTCCTTCTAATTTTAATCATAAATCTAATGACGTGAATTCTTCAGGAAAACTTTCAGATTCTTCTAATGATCCTGAATAATAGCTTAGTTGATTGGTGAAAAAAATGAAGAAAGTATCAGCTTTGGGTTTAGATGTGGGGGAAAAAAGAATTGGAGTAGCAGGATGCGATGGAACAGGTTTGATTGCAACAGGTTTGACTACCATAAATAGAACTTCTTTTAAACAAGATTTAGAACAACTCAAATCTTTAATTGATGAGAGACAAGCCGATGTTCTCGTCTTGGGTATGCCTTATTCTCTAGATGGAACCATCGGTTTTCAAGGCAAAAAAGTGGAAAAATTTGCTCAAAAATTAACCAAAGTTTTAGAGTTACCTATAGAATATGTTGATGAAAGATTAACTTCTGTAGAAGCACAACAGCATTTGAAAGCCAATAAGCGTTTTTCTTCTCGAGATAAAGGACAAATCGATCGTATTGCAGCCGTAATTATTTTGCAACAATGGTTAGATATTCGTCGCTCGCTCTCAAGATAAACAATGAAATTTAAACTAAATTCAAATTAAATTCAAACTAAAACTAAAACTAAACTAAACTAAATTAGACTAAATTCAAACTAAAAATATCTCAAGAAATAATGTTACTGAAAAACTGGGATCGAGAAAGACGTAATTGGTGGCGAATAGTATTGCAGTTACGATCGTCTGTTTTGCTAAATATTTTACCAAGAGTAATTGGTTGTAGTTTATTTGGGTTTCTTATTTCTTTATTGGATAGTTTTGGTATCAATGTTTCTTTACCAATTTTAAGCACTATTTTTCCTAGTATTGTATTAGGTTTATTATTAGTATTTCGGACAAATACCGCTTATGAAAGGTTTTGGGAAGGGCGAAAAATGTGGGGAAGTTTAGTTAATACTGTTCGTAATTTTGCTCGGACAATTTGGGTTAGTATTGAAGAAAATGAAGCAAAAGATAGACAAGAAAAAATAGCTACTTTGCGTTTATTAATAGCCTTTGCTGTAGCAACTAAATTACATCTTCGAGAGGAGAAAGTTAATAGTGAATTAGAAGTTTTAATGCCTCGGCAATGGTTTGAAAAACTTAGAGAGATGAATAATCCTCCTTTGGAAGTTGCTTTTTGGATTGGTGATTATCTTCAACAACAATACGATCGTCAATGTATTAATGTGATTCAGCTTACCAGTATGTTGAAATTCCTCGACATCATGGTGGATGTATTGGGAGCTTGTGAAAGAATTAAGAAAACTCCTATTCCTATCGCTTATTCCATTCATCTTAAGCAATTATTGTTAATTTATTGTTTGACTTTGCCTTTTCAAGTGATAGATGAGGTTCATTGGTGGACAGGTATTATTGTTGGTATTATTGCATTTACTGTGTTTGGCATTGAAGAAATTGGTATCCAAATCGAAAATCCTTTTGGTTATGATCCTAACGATTTACCTTTAGACGATATTTGTAAAACGATGGAGGTTAATATTCATGATTTAATTACTCTTGCCCCTTGTGTAAGGCATTGGAAACAGATATGATATCTTTTTTTTATAGTGATATAGATGGATAGTGGGAGGAAGGGGAATGGGGAGAATGGGAGGATTGGGAGAATGGGAGAGTGGGTGTTTCTTGAGACAAGGGAGACTTGGGAGAAAAAAAGTGCATCTTAATTTACTTATTACTTATTACTTATTACTTAATCAAGAATGGGGAGAATGGGAGGAATGGGAAGAATGGGAAGATAAAGAATTAGAGTTTCATAGCCGAGAGTAGGGAAAATAAATTTTGGTTAATAATCCTAGATTCAGGATTTTCCAAGCATATCATTATTAAAGATAAATTCAGAGAAAAATCATAAAATATTATTAGAGTTTGATAAAATATTATGGTAAAATCATGGTAAAGCATTTCGATTATTGATTTCTTGCCTTAATGCTTGGAAAGTATTTTGTAAAATATCTTGGTAAATATAGAAAAATAACTCTCTATTAGAACTAAATTCCATGCCCGGATCGATATTAACTTGATAAGTAATCAATACTTGATCTAATGAAGAGGCAGATTGAGACAAGATTGGTTCAAGTAACCATTTTCCTTGTAAAGATTCAATATCACCTTCAATAACATTAAAATTAATTTGTTGAGGATAATTTTCTTTAACTGCAATTGTGACTTTAGATTTTTGGGTAAAAAAGAGAATATCTACTAGATTAACTTGCTCAAAAACGAGATGATTATCATTGTTTTCGAGAATTTCAGTTTCGGCAATATTGGGAAGAAAATTTTCAAAATTATCATAATCAGTCAAAACTTCCCAAACAGTGGCAATGGAGGCAGTTAACAACACTTTAACTGTATATTTTCCATCTTCTCCTACTAAAAAAATCTTTCCATCTTGTAATACATTTTGTTCTTCTCTTGAAAGTTGATCTAAAGGATTATTCAAGATTTCTGCTTTTGCAGGAAGATTTACGATGATTGTTGCACCGGTAGCTATAGCTATAATACAACTAGTCAATAATTTGGAGTATTTTTTTTTCAGGGAAGAAATTAACATTATTGCAGTTTTCTTAATTATTTTTTCCTATTTTATCATTTTTCAGTCAAGATATTTATCAATTTTCCATCATGTTTGAAAAAATATCTTATATCAAGAAAGGCTTTATTAATGATAGAGTTAAAATTTCCTAATTTTAGGATAGTTAAGAAAAACTTTTTTGCTTAATTCCAGTATAAACTCTGACTCCTCAATCTCCCCAATCTCCCCAATCTCCCCAATTCTCCACGAAGATGTCTATCACTATTAAAGAAAAATGATCTTAGTCAGTTGTCCAGATGGTAATAGAAAAAAGTATAGATCAAAGTCAATATACTACTAAAAATAATTCATAAACCCTTATTATTATATTTCTAAAGAGAATTTAAAATTTTTAATCACTCATAATTGATATATAGTTATTTTTTTAGTTTTTAGTAAATCGATATAAAAGTTTTCTATCAGTAAATCTTTTGCCATCTGTTATTCCTTGAATAATTTTTTCCTCAAGCATTTGTTGCCCTAATTGAATTGCTTCCTCTCGCGAGAGATTTAATTCATTAGCAAGCCAAGATACTGCCTCGGAACCAAGAAAAGATTCATCATGAGGTTGAAAATTTTGCCAACGAGTTTTGATGTTTACTCCTGTTTCACCTCCCATTTTCTGAGCAATTTCTTTCAAACTTTGAGGTTTTTTCTTTTGTTTTTGCTTTGGTTCTTGTTTTTTTTCCTTTTTTTCTGCTGATTTTTTGATAATTTTTTGTGATAATTCCTTTGCTAATCTTAATGTTGGATCTTCTATCCAAACTCCTAAATCATTTTTTTCTTCAATTATTAAAGGTAATATTGGTGGTTTACGATCTAAAAAGTTTTGACGGCACATTTGTAATGCTTTTTCTTGTTCATTAATACCATATGTAGCTTCTTTAACAAAAAGTTTATTTTTATAAATTAACCCTGAGAGAATTTCTTCTTTATCTTCTACTTGACGAATTACTTGACAGTATTTCACTTGTTCTGGAGAAAGTATTAACATGGCATCTTATATCATTTTTCCAAAAGTATAATATACAATGGTGAGGGGGAGACAAGGAAGACAAGGGAGACAAGGAAGACTTCGGTTGAGGGATTTTGGGTTGAGAATCAGCAGGTTTTATCTAGCTTTAACTCTATCATCATTTTAGAAAATTAGTATTATTTCTATTAATATTTTTTAATAATTGTTTTAAGATCTTTTTACCTATAATTCCATACCATAGTCTCTTTAGATCTTAATTTTAATTAAAGTTTTGAAAATAGATAGAAGAACTTATCAAAAATTATAAAGGAAGAAAAACCGAATTTACAATCTTAAGTTTATGTTCTATAAATTTAGGAAGTACTAATTTAAAAGATGTTAATTTTGAAAATTGTCTTTTAGCAAATGCTAATTTGAAATCTTCTAATTTATATCGATTATCAAAAATAATGATATACTTTGAAAATCCTAAATCTAAGATAATTAACCAAAATTTATTTTCCCCACTCTCTGGTATTAAACAATAATTCCCTATCTTCCCTACCTTCCCAATCTTCCCAATCTTCCCAATCTTCCCATTCTCCAACTCTGTCATCAATTAAATAAAAATGATATTAGAAGATGAATCAAAAAGCTGCTCCTTTTAAGGTAAAACTTGATGATTCTGATGTCTTTTAATAAGTATTTAACAGCAATAAAAATAAAAAATTACTGTTAAACCCTATTACTTAACTTTTTATTAAAACTTTGGCCTCATTTTGAATTGGAAGAACATCTAAAATATTGCTTTGGGCACAATACTCTAAATCTCGATGGCAGTCTAATTTCAATAAACGTTGGCCATGGGTAGATTGTTCAAACATTTCTAACATTCGATCTTGCCATTGGGTATAAAGGGCGATGGCAGCAATAACTTCGTCATTAGCTACTTGATAATCAATTTTTGAGACAAGGGAATGAGCGATGGCTCCAGCGCAAGCGGTATCTTCAAGAGAATAACCTCCTTGCCAACCGGAGCCTACTAACCAAACAGTGGAAGGTTCTTTTTCCAGAAGATAATTGACCGCGGCTTGACAATTAACAAAGGCCGCTGTAATCAATACTGAGGCAGATTGAACTCGTTCCAATGCACGAGTGCCGTTGGTGGTAGTCAGAAACAATCGCTTGTGCTGTACTACTTCTGGGGTACAATCCAAGGGTGAATTGCCTAAATCAAAACCGTCTACTTTTGCCCCTCCTCTTTCCCCCGCTCTCAATCTCTTTTGGGGCAGCCATTGAGAACTTACTGTCATTAATTCGTCAATGTCTTTGAAGGCTTGAACTGCTTCGGCTCCGGCATTTAAGGCGGTAGCAATTGTAGTTGTGGCTCGCAAAACGTCAATGACAACTGCACAATCGGGCAAACTGTCTTCAGGTGTTGACTCTGGGGTATGATAAACAAAAAGCTTCACTTGAGAATTCTACATAAATTGGTGCGGTTTTATTGTATAGCAATCTTCCTACAAAACCTATTTATAATTTTCTATATTTGTTTTGGTAATTTTAAATATTACTAGGTCTATTGTTTCTCTATCCTTTGCAATCGTTGGGTTTCTCTATCCTTTGCAATGGTCTTTTCCTATTAATCATCATGGCAGAAAAAATCATTTTTTCTCTAAATCTCTATCCAATTCAAGATTTTTTAAGATAAAATATAGGTTGTTTGTAACATCTGTGGCAGTTTACGTTTCTTTACAATCTAACCCTTCTCTAGAGAATCATTTGTATTCAATGATGAGTTGTTACATTTAAATTAATCTCTTTAAAATTTAAACAATGAATAAAAATATATATTTAAGTTTCCTACTTCTTATTATTATTCCTTTTTCTGTTGTTGAAAGTGCTCTTGCTCAAAATAGGTTTAGTGATAGAAGTAGGCAAGAATTATCTCAAAATCACAATATTATTTACGTCAATCCTTATAATGGAAGTGATAAGGAGGGTAAAGGATCTTCAATTTATCCTTTTAAGACTATTACTCAAGCCCTATCAGTAGCTCCTTCTAACGGAATCATTTCTTTGGCAAGGGGAACATATAATAGTTCCACTGGTGAAGTTTTTCCTTTGGTGATTGATAAAAATATAATTTTTAAAGGTGATAATCCTGCTAAAGGTACTACTGTTACTATTCAAGGTGGTGGATGGTATACTAGCCCAACTGGTGGATTACAAAATGTTGCTATTGTGGCAACTAAGTCTACTCAAGCTATTTCTGGAATAACTGTAATTAATCCTCACAATTCAGGATATGGATTATTATTGGAATCTGCTAGTACTATGGTTACTAATAATAGATTCATTCGTAATCGTAATTCTGGAGTTTTGGTTACAGGTAGTAGTAATGCTAGGATTTCTAACAATCATTTTTCAGATAATGGTGTTAATGGTTTATTGCTTAAAGATAATTCTAAGTTAGATTTACTTGAAAATGAATTTCAAAAAAATAGTTTTGGTATAACTTTAGTGGGTAATTCTCAAGCTGTTTTACGAGGTAATCAGTTTTTAGGTAATGACGTTGGGGTAATGATGAAAGCTAATGCTAAGGGCATTTTACGCAATAATCGATTTGAAAATTCTGGTGAGTCAGGATTAGTTTTAGAGGGAAATTCTCAAGTAGATATTGGTATTAGAAATAATCCGGGTAATAATACTTTTCTAGGCAATCGTATTACTGATATTGATAATCGTAATCAGAATGAGGTTATTAGTGCCTATGGAAATCAGCTAGCTGGTGCTACTAATGGTAGGATTAATTTTAATAGTGTAACCAGTAATATCCCTATTATCCCAAATCATTCTTTGGTTAATAATTCTCTTTCTAATGTTTCTCTTGGAGATAATTCAGGCTTACAAAGGGCTTTTCCCATTGCAGCAAGGGGTGAAAATATAAATCTAACGTCTCAAAATCTCCATCGTAATTCTAATCGCAATACTATCGCACAATCTCGAAGAGATTTACCTCCTTTACCACCACCACCTCCAGGAAGCAGGGTAATTGATATTATTGCTCCTTCGGCTGAAGATAATTTAAATATCCCTTCTAATAATAGTAATAATAGTAATTTTAATAACAGTAATAACAATGGTTCTACTTTGCCTCCACCTCCTGTTATTAGTTCTCCTACTAATCGAAATTCTTCTACTAGTCAAGGAATTAATAATTCTAACGATGGAAGAAGAAATTTATCAGAAATTTTAATTATTCAACCTGAATCTAGGGGAAATATAAATCAAACTTATCGAGTTATGGTTTCTGTAAGTAATAAAATTCAAGAACGCAGAGTGAGATCACTTTATCCTGATGTGTTTAATTCTGTCTATAATGGACGAAGAGTATTACAAATAGGGCTTTTTAGTGATGTTAAAAATGTTGATGAAGTTAAGCAAAATCTACTTAATATGGGGTTAAATCCTATAATTGTTTTAGAAAAATAATTGTAAAATATTTTATTAAAAAAAACTAGGGCAGCAAAATAGACTGGAGAATTATTTTTTACTGTTTCAAAAGCATTAAATTCATAACTCAAAATTTTTTAGGATAACGAGATTGCCCAGTTTGAAAAATCATTCCAGTTAATTTTGTCATTGTAGAAAAAAATGCCCATGTTTTTGATATTGATGAGGTTTTTGAGGTAAAATTCTTGTCAACAGAAATCTATAATTTAAAAGAGAAAATTCTACTCCTTAGATTTTCCTTTTTAAATAGCTGATTATTTTATTTAAAAATATCCAATGATTCCAGTTATCTATTCAGAAGAATTTCTCAAACATGACACTGGTAGTTTTCATCCAGAATGCCCTCAACGTCTTACAGCTATAGTTAAAACTCTTAAAGAATCTACTATGGCAAAATCTATTAATTGGCAGTTACCGACTGATATAAATCACAGGAATGTATTACCTTTTATAGAAAAAGTTCATACTCCTGATTATATTAATGGGGTTAAAAATATTGCTAGTAATGGTGGTGGGAGATTAGATTCAGATACTCCTGTTTCTCCTCTTAGTTATGAGATAGCTTTATTAGCGGTAAGTGCTTGGTTAGATGGGGTTGATGAGGTATTGAATACCAGCAATCCTGCCTTTGTTTTGGCACGGCCTCCAGGTCATCATGCTATATCGGAAAGAGGTATGGGGTTTTGTTTATTTTCAAATGCCGCTATAGCTGCTTATTATGCTCTAGAAAAATCCGATATCAATAAGGTAGCTATACTTGATTGGGATGTTCATCATGGTAATGGGACAGAATCTATTATTCAAAGTAATGCTAATATTAGGTATTGTTCTACTCATCAGTATCCTTGTTACCCTGGTACCGGGGAGGCAAGTTATGGTGGAAAATGGGAAAATATTCTTAATATACCTATGATTCCAGGGAGTTCTTTTAATGAATATAAAGTTGCTTTTGAGAGTAAAATTATTCCTTTTCTAGAAGGTTTCCAGCCTGATTTACTTATTGTTAGTGCGGGTTATGATGGTAATCGTGATGATCCTTTGGCTGATATTAATTTATTACCTCAAGATTATGGAGTTTTTACTGATTATTGTCTTGGTATTACTCGTAAGATTTTATTCGGCTTGGAAGGTGGTTATGATTTACAGTCTTTAAGTGATTCAGTTTTGGCGACGATCGCATCTTGTTTGTAATTTAAAATAAACCGGCTTCTTGGAAAATTTGTTCAACGGTTAAATTTAATTCTGGCAAAGTTTCATCTTGTAAATTATCTTTTCCTCTTTTAGTTTCGGGGGGTTTATCTGGATAAAAAACAGTAATGCTAAGATGGTGAGAATCTACAAGCCAAACTATAGAAATACCAGCTTTTAAATAATCTGTGGCTTTTTGAGTTAAACTACCAAAAGATTGATTTGGGGAAATGATTTCTATAACTAATTCAGGAGGAAAAGGGCAGGCTTCGTTTTTTCTCTCTTCTAAAGGTAGTTTATCATAAGAAATATACAATAAATCTGGAACTGGTACCCAATCTTGATTATTTCTTTTGAGAATTACAGCCCATTCAACGCTAATTTTTCCTTTATTTTTACTCCAATTTCTTAATAAAATACATAATGCTATAGTTAGATCGGAATGAAATCTTTTTGGAGGGATTTTGGGAATTGCTTCTCCTTCAATTAATTCATAATTAAAATCGTCATCTGGAAGTTTTAAAAATTCTTCTAAACTAAATTTTCTGGTTGATATTGTCATTTTTTATATATTTATTAATTATATTTTTAATAATCCACTCATCTCCCCATTCCTCCCATTCTACCCATTCAAGATTTAAGTAATAAGTAATTAAGCAAGATACACTAAATTCTCCCACTCTCCCACTCTCCCATTCTCCCATTCTCCCCATCCTTTATCTCTATC
>JANQIW010000035.1 GCA_028281945.1 Prochloraceae cyanobacterium PL24a_bin.78 | reverse complement strand
GACAAGGGGGACAAGGAGGACAAGGAAGATGGGTTTTGGGCTGGGAATCAGCAGGGAAAAGAGAGCTTTAACTCTATCATCGTTTTAGAAAATTGGTATTAGATGATTTTTCTTTAATAGTGATAAACATTGAGTTGGGAAATGGGAAAATGGGAAAATGGGAGAATGGGGAGGTGCCATAGGAAAATGAATAATTAATAAATTGTGATCAACTATTCATTTTGAAAAATTCTCTATTAAGATATTGAAATCAAGAATCTATCTTAAAGAGTTAATTATATTCCTCCCTTAATGAGTAGCAACCTCTACTGCTCGATCGCCATTTGATTCAGTAATCCTTTGTAAATTTGCCCCTAGTTTTCTGAGTTTATCCTCAATATTTTCATAACCTCGATCAAGGTGATGTAATCCTTCAATGATAGTAGTGCCTTCCGCTGCTAATCCTGCTAAAACTAAAGCCGCAGAAGCCCTTAAATCTGTAGCTTGAACTCTTGCGCCCAATAACATAGGCACTCCACGAACAAAAGCAGAATTCCCCTCAACTCGAATATCGGCAGCCATACGGTTTAATTCAGCCACATGACGTAAACGGTTTTCAAATACAGTTTCCGTAATCAAACTATTTCCTTCACTAATCGCTAATAAAGCCATAAATTGAGCTTGCATATCAGTAGGAAAACCGGGATAAGGTAAAGTTTTAATATCTGTTCCTTTGAGTTGATGAGGAACAATTCTCATTCTCCGAGGATTTTCCATAATTACTTCGGAGCCAATGGTTCTGAGTTTAGCAATTACTGGCTCCAAATGCTCTGGAATAACGGAATCTAATGTGATTTCAGAATTAGTTATTGCCCCTGCAACTAGAAAAGTACCCGCTTCGATGCGATCGGGAATGATACTATAATCGATAGAGTGTAGTTCATTCACCCCAGAAATAATAATAGTATTAGTACCAGCTCCAGTAATTTTTGCCCCCATAGAGATGCAGAAATTAGCCAAATCTTCTACTTCAGGCTCACAAGCAGCATTTTCAATAACTGTTTCCCCTTCAGCTAAAGTTGCAGCCATCATAATAGTTTCAGTAGCACCAACGCTAGGATAATCTAAATAGATTTTCGCACCTTTTAAACGACCATTGCCATTGACATAAGCATTAACTACACCATGTTCGATCATCACATGAGCACCCATTGCTCGTAAACCTTCTACATGGAGATTAACAGGGCGGGAACCAATGGCACATCCTCCCGGTAAAGGTACTTTTGCCTCTCCTAATCTGGTTAACATTGGGCCAATAACAAAAAAACTTGCTCTTAGTTTAGAAACGATTTCGTAGGGAGCCTGTACATTTTGAAGATTGCGAGCATCTATATCTAAAATATCTCCATCTCTTTTCACTTTAAGTCCAACAGCTGTAAGAATTTGCGCCATTCTGTTAGTGTCTACTAATGAAGGCACATTTTGTAAGCGGCAATCTTCAGGGCAGAGTAATGCACCTGCCATAATTGCTAATGCAGAATTCTTAGCTCCACTAATTTTTACTTCTCCTGAAAGGGATGTTTTGCCGTATATCTCTAATACTGGTAGATCTTGAGATTCTTTTTCCTGAGTTATTGTATTATTAATTGTCCTATCCTCCATTTGATTCTATCTAAGAGTTAATTTAATTTGGTATTACTATACTGTGTTGGTGTTATTTCACCAAGATTTTTGATAAATTTCCAATTTTGCGTAAAAATACTGATTAGGAACTCAATTCAAAATCTAGCAGATAGGATAATATACTATACCGATGATTTCTATCTATTGTTATATTGTCGGGTATTACCAACATAAAGTTCCCTAAATGCTCACTAGTTTGCAAAATACTACTATTAAAGAAATTCGTAAACTCCATCGTAGTAAGGAAAGGCATCGTCAAAATTTATTGTTGTTGGAAGGCACTAATCTTTTAACTTCGGCTTTAGAGTCTAATTATCCCCTGGAAACTGTCTGTTGCACTCCTGATTGGCAGGAAAATTATCCAGAGTTATGGCAACAATTGGAAATGGTTTCTCAACACTCTACTTTAGTGTCTCCAGATATCCTCAAAAGTTTGGCTACTACTGTTAATCCTGATGGTATTGTGGCTACTGCGCCTCGTAAGTTGATTTTGCCTAATAGTTTATCTTCTAGGGAGATTTCTAGGGAGATGTCTGGAGAGGTTAATTTGGCTTTGATTTTGGAAAGGTTACAGGATCCTGGGAATTTGGGAACAATTATTCGTACGGCAGTTGCTTCTCAGGTGGATGGTTTATGGTTGAGTCAAGATTGTGTGGATGTGGATAATCCTAAAGTGTTACGGGCTTCTGCTGGGGAATGGTTTCGTATGGCCATGGGTGTTTCTCCTAATTTGTTGGATTTGGTTGGGGAGTTTCAGTCTCAGGGTTTTCGGGTGATTGCTACTTCTGCTTCTGCTTCTAAAAGTTATTGGGAAATTGATTTTTCTGGGAAGTGTGCCATCGTTCTTGGCAATGAAGGTGGGGGAATTTCCGATAAGTTATTATCTAGGGCGGATGATTTGGTGAGTATTCCTGTTTTTAATGGGGTTGAGTCTTTAAATGTGGGAATTTCTGCTGCTTTGTTGTTATACGAAGTCCAAAGGCAACGGCTTTTTAACAGGGATTTATAGTTAAAATTTAAAACAGATGTTGATATTTAAAATATAAACAGGAGATAGTTATGGAAGTAATTTCTTTTGGTGAGGCAGAAAATAATTTAAAAAAGGTTCTCGATCGAGTGGTTGATGATGTTGATTATACCATCGTTACGAGAGAAGATGGAGAAAATGCAGTTATTATGTCACTAGACTACTTCAATAGTTTGGTTGAAACTGCATATTTATTAAAGTCTCCTGCTAATGCTGCTCATTTACAACGTTCTATTGAACAACATCAAAAGGGTTTAATAAAACAGAAAGATTTATTAGATGAGTAGTAGACAGTTAGCTTGGACTGATCAAGCTTGGGATGAGTATATATATTGGCAAACTCAAGATCGAAAAACTCTCAAAAGAATCAATAAATTAATTAAATCAGCAAAAAAGAATCCTTTTGAAGGAATCGGAAAACCAGAACCTTTGAAGGATAATTTATCTGGTTATTGGTCTCGTCGTATTGATGATACTAATCGTTTTGTTTATTCAGTTGACGATTTTTATTTAACGATTATTTCTTGTCGTTATCATTACTAAATATAATGTTAAGTTAAACAAGAAAAAACATTGTTTAAGAAAAGAAGGATTATATGTTTTTAATATTTGCTCAATAGTCATAATATTACATTCGATAAATAGTCCTTCTTCAATTAAGAATAAGAAGTCATCAAAACTAGAACCTCTACAAGGGTTATCTTTCATATGGTTGGTATTCCTTTGATTAAATTTTGCTAGTGACTCTCAAATTATTATTCAATAATGTTATTAAATTTTACTTACTCACAATAAGTTCTCTCAGCTAAAGTGGAATCAATGACAAAAGGATTCTCATTACCTTGATAACTAGCAATTTTATGGGAGCGTTCTAATTCAGAAGAATCTACAGGATCTACATCATTCCATATACACAAAGTTTTCTGTTGTGAAGGGAAAAAATGAGGATCTTTTTCATCAGCTTGATAGCGGTAAATGGTATAAAAATAGAACATAGCACGAGCAACATCACCTTTTTTTATTTCTCGTGGTTCAAAAACTTCTCCAGTTATGGATTCACTGTATTCATCAATGGATTCAGTCGGAATTGTTCTTAATACTTTAGTGTTTAGAAACCATTTTTCAGTCTGAGAATCATCTATATCAGTATAAGGATTATTACTTCTTTCACGATTTACAGGTATTTTACAAGGAAAAAGACTGTGTAAATCACTTCTAGCTTTTCCTCTAGCACCTTTGCTTTGAGGATATATATGCTCGGCATTGATATCTTGTCGGTAGGTATCTTGTCTTGATGTGTCAGAATTTGGATCGACACTAATAGAATAACCAGTATAAATACCTGTTACTATGCCATCTTCATTATCGATATCGGTATACATTACTTCTCTTCCTCTTCTATAGCCAAGGGTTTCACCTTTATATTCTTGTGCTACTTTTGAGAGTAATTCTGCCCCACTTAATTCTGGAAATATTTCTTCTGCTAGGGCATTTAAGGGATTATTGATTAGGATTAGGCATCCTATACAAATTGCTATGGTTAGTTGTTTGATTAGTTTCATGTTTTTCTCTGAAATTTTCTGGTAAATTTTGCTTTAGGCGCGATCGTTAGTGCAATATTATCAAGATTTGATTTAATCTTATCTCTGCCTAGGTTCTGTTTTAGCATATTCTTATGTTAGTTTGCCTGTTGAAGATGATTTTAAGGCTGATTTCTACATAATTCTTAATACATTATTCTTAATATTTAACTGCTTTATATACTATAAATTTACTATCTATCTTCTCTTTCTATGGGAATTTTAATTGTTTAATCCCTTTGCAGGGAAGTTGTTATCTTTAGTTGTGAAGTATTCCCATTTGGACACGGTGGAATTTATAAGTTTCCATCTCTTTACAGGGATATAATAATCTAAAGACCTTACATACTAACATTCAATTCCTCAATAACACAACCATAGACCAAAAACCCAAAAAATAGCAACAGTTTTAAAGTGGATTTGAAGGTAAATTTAAAAGTAATATAGATCTAGTCTCTTGAGATTATGTTTATAACCAAATTCCGCTGATATCTGATTAAAGAAGAATGTTATAATAGTAAAAATATCTTTGACAAAAAAATTTCTAGCTCTAAAGCAGAAAACTTACCCTTAAATTAAAAATAGTAAAAGTCAAATTTATCCTAATATTAAAAATAAAAATTATTGGATATTAAAAAATATTGGTTAAAAATAAAAATAAAGAATGGAAAATGCGATCGCTAGTAATCTAACCCCCGAAGAATACGAACTCAAAAAGAAACAAAAAGAATTAGCCACCGTAGAAGCAGAATTAGCTGAACGGGAATTAGACTTAGCCACTCTAGAAATAGAATTGCAAGACTTTGAAAAAGAATACTTTCGGGTAGTAGGGATAAAATATACCAAACTAGATGCCATAGAAGCCAAAATAGCTGAATACATGACATCCTTAGAATCAAACAAAAATTGGAATCCTTCTAAAAATCTCAAAAAACTTTATCGAGAAGTAGCTAAATCCCTCCATCCAGATTTAGCAACGGATGAAAAAGAGCGTCAGAGAAGGCAACAACTCATGGTATTAGCTAACCTTGCATATGAAGAAGGTAACGAGGAAAAATTAAAAGAAATCCTCGAAGAATGGCAATCTTCCCCCGAAGCAGTGGCAGGAGAAGGAACTGTTGCTGAATTGATTCGTACCATTCGTAAAATTTCTCAATCTCAAGAGCGGATTCAAGCAATCACTCAAGAAATAGAAAAACTAGAAACCAGTGATCTATTTGAATTAAAAAATAAAGTATCTATGGCTCAAGATTTGGGAAGGGATTTATTGCAAGAAATGGCAACAATTCTCGATCGTCACATTGCTGATGCTACAGAAAAATTAAACGAGTTGAAAAGTAAATTAGGAATTCAATAAGCTATGAAGACTAAACCAGAATCAAAACAAACTAGTAAATTATCTAGTAAAAAAGGATTAGGGCAATATTCTTCTCAGCTAATTAGTAGAGGATTAAATTTAGCAAATCAACTGGAAGAAGAAAAAATTCAATTACAACAAAATTCTGTTGGATTTAAACTTCCCTATCAGCCAACTCAATTTTCTTGGAAATATTTTGATACTATAGATATTCATTCAGATTCGGTAAATTCTTTAGCCATTACCCCAGATAATAAGTTTTTAATTAGTGGTAGTAGCGACAATACTATTGGAATTTGGAATCTACAAACCAATGAATTACTAACTATATTAACTGAACATATCGAGCCGGTAAATTCTATAGTAATCACTCCAGATTGTAAATATTTTATTAGTGGAAGCAGAGATGGAACAATTAAAATTTGGGAAATTGAAGGAGTTAAATTTATCCGAAAACTATCAACTAATTCTGACAAGATTTATTCATTAGATATTAGTCCCAATGGTAAAATCCTCGCTTGTGCTTCTAATAATAACATTGAATTATTTAATCTTGAGAATGGCAAAAAAATTAAACAATTATCTAATGAGCATTTAAACGAATCTTTTTATGTCGTAAAATTTAGTCCTGACGGCAAAACTCTTGCCAGTAGTAGCATTATTAATGCCGAAAATTTATCTCAAATTCAAATTTGGCATTTAGAAACCAATAGAATGCTTTATAAAAATTGGAGTCAATATGGTTCTTTAGAGATTAGTTCCGATGGGCAATTTTTCGCAGTGGAAAGTTGGAATAATTCCATAGTTGAAGTGTATAAATATCCAGATGTAAAGCTTTTGAATTATTTAAACAGTTGTTCTGAGGAGGAACTATTTGAATATTGGATAGAAAGAATAGATGATGATCCTCCAGTATTTACCTTGAGTGGACATGAAGAAAAAGTACTTTCCATTGCTTTTAGTCCTGATATTAAGACTTTAGTCAGTGGCAGTTATGATCAAACAGTTAAAGTCTGGAGTCTGAAGACTGGGAGAAATTTAGATACCTTATATGAACATTTTGATATTTCTTTAGATTCTAATGGAGTTAAATCAATTATCGTTAGTCCAGATGCTTGTATATTAGTAAGTGGAGATGAAAATGGTAAAATCAAGATTTGGAAATTATCAGCAGAATAAATACGCCAATTGGTTAATTGGGTTGCTGTTTTTAACAGGATTAACAGGTTTATCCATGGCAATCACTAATCCAGACCATGAAGCATATGAAGAATATGCTATTGAAAAAATAGTTACGTATCTAAAAGAAGACGGTTGTTCACAACTAGGAAATCAATTGGGAGCTTTTTTGAAAAATCAATGTCATACATTAGTAGATATTGCCAAACCTAAAATTAAACAAATTGTAGTGGAAGAAACTCAAAGACAAAACTTTTTATTCTTTAGTATTTATGAAACCAATTTATCAATTGGCAATGGTTTCCCAGGCTACCATGTCGTAATTATCGGAGTTTTCAATAACTTTATTATTTATGAAGCCGAAGAAATATAATAATATCAATAGTTAATTACCAACTACCCTTTAAAATATAAATATAGATAGATAACCACAGAGGATTTTATGCAAGAAGAAATGAATAAGCCTCAAAAAATTGATCAAAACACAGATTCAAAATCAATACCAAAATTAACTCGCACTCCACCCTGGGGTACCGTTACTGTTTTAGAGGAAGGAGAAAAGTATCGGATTAATCGCATTGTAGTTAATCCCAAAAGTCATATTAGCACCCAAATGCACTACCATCGCAGTGAACATTGGATCGTAGTTTCTGGCACAGCAAAAGTGATATTTGATGGTAAAGAAACACTATTAATGCCAAAACAATCAACTTATGTACCTATGAATACCCGTCATCGAGTTGAAAATCCTGGTGTAATTCCTTTAATCATGATCGAAGTGCAAAATGGAGAATACCTTGGGGATAATGATATTATTCGTTTTTCCGAAGAAGACTAAAAAAGTTGGCAAGATATCAAAGATTTAAAACTTAATAAATGTTTATATAGTATTAGATATACTATTTTTTGGTATTCAAAATAGATTTAAAATCAATCTAATGGATATTTTAAACTTTTTATCACAAATTTTTCCTATAAGTTTAAACTTACCTCAGCTTAAGGGCAGTGATAGGAACTTCTTCCCAAGAATGAACCTTTCTTAAACTAACAATCCAACCTTCTTTTTTTTGTTGCTCACTCAAACTATCTTGCCAACTTTGATGACATTCTCTAGCTGCTTTTTCATCACAAGTAGCAATGCAGGAGTAAACTATTCCACAAGAATCGATTTGTTCATTAACCCAAATTATCATAAATTTTTTTACCTTTACTTAATTTATTGATTTTACTAGTTTGCTGGGTTATTATATCATTTTTCCCATAATTATGGTAGACATTGAATGGGAGAGTGGTTTTTTGAGAATGATGAGGGGTGATGATGGGAATGGGGAGAGTGGGAGAGTGGGAGATTGGGAGATTGGGAGTTTCTTGAGACAAGGGAAGACTTGGGAGAAAAAAAGTGCATCTTATTTAATTATTACTTATTACTTATTACTTATTACTTATTACTTAATCAAGGATGGGGAGAATGGGAGAATGGGAGGAATGGGAGGAATGGAAGATTGGGAGTGGGGGAATACTTAATAAGTGGATTATTAAAATTACCGATTTTTTCTGCGGTAATATAAACGCATCGGCATTTCTTTAACAGCAATAAACTCAAATAAGTCTTGACTTTTATCAACTTTTTCTAATCTCTTTCCATACCAATAAGCCCCCGGTAATGCACTAATACCATGAGCAAATACACTAATTAATACCGTAATTACCATAGTAGAAAAAATTAATTCACTACCTTGAATGCCACTTTCTTCTAATAAAAATAAACCATATAATAAAGAAGCAATACCTTTTGGTCCAAACCAACCTAAAAAGAGAATACTATCAAATCTTAAATTCATACCAATAACACTACAACATACTCCCACAATTCGGGCTATTCCTAACATAAAAACAGAATATACTAAAACTTGCCAATTAAAATACTCTAAAGCAGGGAAAACCATACTAGATCCAAATATAATAAATGTAATTAAAATCAATAATTCTCCTTCAGCTTCCCCAAAATCATATAAATATTGACACAAAGAACGCGCCGTATTACCTAAAGTAAGTCCTCCGCAGAATACCGCAATAAATCCATTTCCTCCCAATAATTCTGCCAAAGCATATGCACACAATGATAATCCTAATACTGATAAGTCTTTGAAATTATTAGTAATCCAATCACGACGAGCACTTTCTAAGATTAAAGCACCACCAATATAAGCAATTAAAATCCCTACAATTGGTCCTAATAGTAATTGTTTAACTGTAAAACTTAACCAAAAATCTGGAAATTCTCCCGCAGAAGTTTTAGCTAATGATAAAAAAATAAAGAAAATAGGTAAACAAATGCCATCATTTAAACCGCTTTCAGCATTAAGAGACTGGCGAATACAAATAGGGACTTGTTCACTTGTAATTACAGCTTGTCCTAAAGCTGCATCGGTTGGTGTAAGAATCGTTGCCAAAACTGCAACTTCCCAAAAATTCAACTCCTCTTGAAATAATAAAAAACCGAAAATAGTTCCTAAAATAATCGTTACTAAAATACCAATAGTCACCATTCGCATCGGTAACTGGTATTCTTTTCGTAAAAGATTTAATTTAATACGGGAAGCATCAATAAATAAAATTGAAATTAAAGTAAATTCAGCAATAGCTTTAACAATTTCTTGTTCTATATTAATATCTACCAAATTAAAAAAATTAGGACTTATCAATAAACCAAAAGTAACAAATACCATTGGGGCAGTTATAATAGTATTTTCAATCCATCCTGATATTAATCCAAAACCAATAATAAATAAAGCAACAATGGCAAAACTTTCAATAGTCATCTAAGATTTCCTATAAGATTTCCTAATTTTATTGCTCTTGTTGTTCGATTTTATGAGAATTAGGGATGGAAGGATTGACAACCCCAAAAAACAAACCAACTCCAGAACTAATCCCAAAGCCTATGGCAAACAATACAACAGCAAAACGTTGACCGAAGCCTTTAGTTTTCAATTGTTTCAAAGTATCACCAGAAACGGATCCAATTCCACTTCCTGATAAAACCCCAGCGGCTCCCCATGCACCCGTTAGAGCCAATAATCCAGTCATCGCACCTGTCATTAAAAGAGCACCTCCAGTTAAGAGAAATCCCGCCATGGCTCCATCTTCGGCTCCCACGGCTAATCCTACTAAAACTCCTGTACCACCCCATATTACAGTAAGTATTGCAGCTCCTATTCCCAAAATCATTCCAACTAATCCTACTGCTATTCCTCCTGCTACAGAAAAACTCCAGATTCTCATTAATGAACCATAGGGGATTTTGATATTTCTATTTTTAATTTTATTGGTCTTCACTTTAACAGTTATGCTATAACTTTCTAACGGTGAATGGGCGTTTAATAATAACCAATATTCATAAAGACGATCGCTTAATTCGATAGGTTGATTCAGTTTTTCTGGATTAATTAAACCGGGTGATACTTTTACAATGCCACAATAAGAAAAATTAATACTTTCAATTTTGGCTAAACCATAATTTAATAAATAGATATTTAAATATTTATCGATCAGAAGATTTTCTTTTTTCCAATTTAAATAATTAATTTTTGAGATTTTATTTTGTAAATATACAACAATATCTATGATTTTAGTTATAATTAAAGTGATATCTTCGGTTTTAAATTGATTATATCTAGCTAGTCCTAGACTTTCTTTATATTCTTTAATTAAAAAATAACAATTTTTAGTAGTAAAAAAACCTAAGTAATTAGCAATAGCAGAAGAATATACTCTTGGAATAAATTTTATGTCTAAAGAATAATCATTTTTCCATGATGAAATTGAATTTGTGGCGGCAAAACAAAATTGTTTAAGTACCACCAATTGCCCTGATTTGATTTCATTCGCTTTCCATGCAATGGTTCCATTACCGCATTTACTTCCTATTTTTTGAAGAATTTCATAACCATAGGCTTTAAGATCTGGAAATTTACTCATAATTTTAAGTATCTATTGAGGTTCATTGTATTATAATGGTTATCTGTTAATAAATCTTGGTTAGAAAAACTCATAAACTAATTAAATGTTAAGAAATGCTACAATTTAATCTCTAAAAATCTCCATCGAACTACATTCAAAGACTTTTCCTATGAGAATAAATACTTATAAATCTCTGTACAAACGCTTCAAGATCTATTTCATAATTATCTTGGTATTCCTTGGTATAGTATTGAACCCTACAATATCCCGATCTCAGTCAAACCCCAGCCAGTTGGTACCTGTGGAGATCGATGGACAAGAAATATTTCAAATTAATGGTTCACCAAACTTAAATGCTCAAGAAAGAGCGGATTGGATCGAGTCTCAATTAGAGACGATCGTGGAATCAGATGAACCACCAGATATTAGGATAGAAACCCGCAATAATTCTCCGGTAATGTTAATAAACGATCGCTATCTCTTGACAGTGACTCAAGATGATGCTACAGCAGGTCAAACTCCAGAAGAGCAAGCTTTAACATGGGCTACCCAAATTCGCTCTTCAATTGAGCAAGCCCAAAAAGAGAGAAGTACTAAATTTCTCTGGCGACAATGGTTACAGGCTTTTTTAGTAGTAGGATTAGCTTTGGCCCTTCATTGGTTTTTAGCGGATATTTGGAAACGCCTAGGAAAAGTGGTTACCTTTCTAGTGATGCCAAATGGAGAGGGAGAAGAAGGGGCACAATCTGAATCTCAATCCAATGCCTCGGAAATGTTAGACAAATTTTTGAACTCAACTTTAGTAATTGCTAGAGTATCCCTTTGGATTGGGGTTTCACTATATGTTTCTAATTTATTTCCTCTGACTAAAAGATGGAGTGAGACAATTCGGGGAACTATAATCGGAACTTTTACTAATTCTATTATTACTGTAGGGAATAATTCTTATTCGATTACCGATTTATTGGTATTAATTATTTTATTTATAGCTTTAATTATTATTGGTAATAAAGGTACTAAATTTTTACGTTGTCGAGTTTTACAATATACTCGCATTAGTGACGGGGTTCAAGAAGCTATTGCTGTGGTAAGTAAGTATATTTTTATTGCTATTAGTACCATAGTTTTACTTCAAGTATGGGGTTTTGATCTTAGTTCTTTGACTATTTTGGCAAGTACTATTGGTGTTGCCGTAGGTTTTGGCTTCCAAAATATTGCGAAAAACTTTGGGAGTGGACTGGTTTTATTATTTGAGCGTCCTATTCGTTCTGGTGATTTTGTGGAAGTTGCTGGTTATACGGGAACTATTGAATATATCGGAGCAAGATCTACTGTTATTCGTACTTTAGATAATATTTCAATTATTGTACCTAATTCGCGATTTTTGGAAAGTGAGGTGATTAATTGGAGTCATCGTAATCCTGTTTCTAGAATTCATTTACCAGTAGGGGTTGCTTATCATTCGGATGTGAATGTGGTTAGAGATGCTTTATTAGAAGCGGCTAAAGAATGTCCTAATGTTTTACCTAGTCCGGCACCACAGGTATTTTTTAAAGCTTTTGGGGATAGTGCTTTAGATTTTGAATTATTAGTATGGATTGTCGATCCTAGTAAAAGTCCTGTGATTCAAAGTCAAATGTATTTTTTAATGGAGGCTTCTTTACGAAAATATGAGATTGAGATTCCTTTTCCTCAGCGAGATTTACATTTACGCTCTGGAGAATTACCTATCGGAATGTCTTCACAAATGGAGGATACTATTTTAAAGCTTTCTCAAGGTTTAAGTAATGGTAAAAAACCTAACCTTAAGAAGGTTTCTGAGGATTCTAATGGAAATGAATAAAGGATTTTTCTTCCAAAAGCAAGAGTATGAGTTGGATTTTTTCTTACTTTATGTCTGAGTTTAGCTATAATGGTTACTAATTTTTTAGGCTTTAGTTCTCTCTGAATAGATAAAAGTTATTTGTTTCAATTTCTTCTAAGGTGATTTTAAGGGTTTAATTTTCATGTTTGACATAGTTTTGAACCTTAATTCAATTTTTGATTTTTCAGCTAATTTTGTTCAACAACTACAGATTTCTCATTATTATCCTCAGTTTTCTTTAAAGGATTATGAAAAAAAGCCCCAGTTTGAGGGGGAAGATTGGGATCATTTAATACATCAGTTAAACTTTTACCGGCACCAGTAAGGGGAATAGCTAAAATTATTCCTAAAAAACCTCCCACTTTTGCTCCTAATAATAGGCAGATAAAGATAATCACTGGGGATAAACCCGTGAGATTTCCCATAATTCTTGGGGCAATTAAATTGTCTTTTAGCTGTTGAAAAATCAAAGAAATAGCTAATACTTTTAAAGCTAACCAAAAATCTAGAAAAGCCACCACGATTACCACTGTACTAATTCCTAAAGTTGCACCAATAAAAGGAATTATTTCCATCAAACCGATAAAAATAGCAAATAATAAAAAAAACGGTACTTGTAGCAATCTAAAGGAAAAACTTAAACTAATTGCCATAAACAAGCCTAATAATAATTGTCCTGTAACAAAGCGATTTAAATTAGTATTTAAGCTAAGAGTTAATTGTTGTTGAATTGGAGGTGAAAAAAAGCCGGTTAAAATATTCCATAATCTCTTACCATCTAGCAGCATATAAAAGGAAATTACTAAGATTAAAACGATTTCTAATAACCCATTAAAAGTGCCAATTACTAAGCCAAAACCTGTAGAGGTAATATTTTCTGCTTGTGCTTGAATTTTTACTAACAATTGAGAAGTGATAATTTGTACATTAAAAGGTAAATTATGTTCAGCACTCCAAACTTGGAAGATGGTTAATTGTTGTTGCCCTTTGGCTAATAATTCTGGCAGTCTGGTTATGAGTTGTTTGCCTTGGGTAAATACTGGTGGTAATAAGGTGAGGATGATTAATACTAGGACAATACTTGCTCCTAAATATACTATCACTACGGCTAATGGGCGAGGTAATATTTGTTTTAAGGCTTTGACGGCATAGTTTAGCAAAAAGGCGATTAAGGCTGCTGTTAGCAATAGGCTGATTAAGTCTCCTACGTAGCTTAGGGTTTTGATGGTTAACCATCCACTTACTAGGATTAGCAGCCAGGTGATTAGCAATCTTTGAAATGGTGTGAATATTGATGTCATTTTTTTGTTTTACTTTTTTGTTGTTGTCGATGGAATTATAGTAGTCTTTATTTTTTCTGGGTTAAAATCAATCTTAATTAGTTCTGTCAGTAAAGGAATATTTGTCTATGTTGCGGGAGGCTGGGGGTGTAATTTTTCTCTTGATTTTTTTGATGTCTCAATCTCATATGATGACTGGGTTTGAGGTTATTTTTTATTCTCAGAGGCTTACGCTCTATACTCTGTCTGGATTTCAGCTATTTTTGTTGTCAATTCTTTCTCTGAGATGTTATAATATTTCTATGCTTACGCTATCCTACCTTGAAAATCAAATATACTAAGGCTTTAGAATGTCTTTGTTTAAATTTCAATTAATACCTCTTAGGGATTGAAACTCGTCACCCTGAGAATCAGGGTAAGGTGTTTGGGCGTTTAAATTTCAATTAATACCTCTTAGGGATTGAAACAAGTTCGTGTCAATAAACCCTTGCTCTGTTTTCCAGTTTAAATTTCAATTAATACCTCTTAGGGATTGAAACTGACGTTCCAAATATCCTGTAAGGAGCACAAACCTCTCATTTGTTTAAATTTCAAAAAATACCTCTTAGGGATTGAAACTCAGCTATATAGTTATTAACGTCTTTCCTTACGTACTGTTTAAATTTCAAAAAATACCTCTTAGGGATTGAAACCTTGAAGAACCTTAACAAATTGGTTTTCAATATTGTTTAAATTTCAAAAAATACCTCTTAGGGATTGAAACACTGTAACTAAAGGGGGTTGTACTTGAATCCCAGTTTAAATTTCAAAAAATACCTCTTAGGGATTGAAACACGTTGTAGAAATAGCAGAATGGGGGCAAATATTTACGTTTAAATTTCAAAAAATACCTCTTAGGGATTGAAAAATAAACTTAGCAACCTTTTTAACCAAAAATAGAATCCCCTACTAGAGGGGAAAATTCATCAATTCTGAACGAAAAAGTCAGTTTTGAATATCAAATTTAAATATTAGTTTTAAACCAAAGAATCAATAGTTTCCTCCAAAATTTCCGCAGCGCGATCGACTTCTTCACTAGAAACAATCAAAGGAGGAACAAAACGTATAACTTTAGGCCCAGCCGGTGCAATCAATAAACCCTTCTCCATAGCAGCATTAACAACATTAATAGAAGTTAAATCCACATCCTCCTTAATCTCCATACCATTAATCAAACCCCAACCTCTTACCTCAACAAATAACTCAGAATACTTTTGAACCATCGCCCTTAGTCTAGTGCGTAATTGCTCACCTCGCGCCTGCACATTATGTAAAATATCCTCTTTCTCAATAGTTTGTAAAACAGTTAAAGCCGCCGCAGAAGCAAAAGGATTCCCCCCAAAAGTACTAGCATGAGTTCCGGGTGCAAAAACGTTACAAAAACTCTTAGCCATCATCGCCCCAATGGGAATACCACCAGCCAATCCCTTAGCACTAGTGAAAATATCAGGTTCTACGCCAATGTTTTCATAACCCCATAGCTTACCACTTCTTCCTACACCTACTTGTACTTCGTCAAATACTAATAAAATCCCAGTTTCATCACATATTCTCCGCAAACGTAAGAAATACTCTAAATCACCTGGACGTACACCACCTTCACCTTGTAAGGGTTCCAACATAATTGCCGCTACACGAGAATTCCCCTCATCTAAATCCGTAATGGCATTTTCCACCGCACCAATGTCGTTATAAGGCACATAGTAAAATCCAGGCATTAAAGGCTCGAAATCCTTTTGATATTTGGGTTGGCCTGTGGCGGTGATGGTTGCTAAAGTTCGACCATGGAAACTTGCCTTTGCTGTTAAAATCACAGGCTTTTCCATGAATTCCATCACTGTATGGGAATATTTCCGCACCAGTTTAATAGCCGCTTCGTTAGCTTCTGCACCAGAATTACAGAAGAATACACTATCAGCACAGGAATTTTCTACAATCCATTTTGCTAATTCTCCTTGCTCAGGAATGTAATACAAGTTAGATACATGGTGTAGCTTATTGATTTGGTTGGTTACGGTTTCAATTAAAGCTGGATGGCCATGGCCTAATGTACAAGTTGCTATTCCCGCCACAAAGTCAAGATATTGTTTTCCTTCCGTATCCCACAACCAACATCCTTTTCCTTTCTCCATGGCGATGGGAAAACGTCCATAAGTATTCATTACATAGTTGTTAAAATTATCTCGATCAAAGGTGCTATTAGTAACTGTAGCTGGATTATTTAATATAGTTTCTGGACTCACAATTTACTCCTAAAATTTCTCTTGTCTCCTTTATAGCAAACAATAATGGGCTTGACTTGACTCCTCAAGGTTATTTCTGGTTTTGGGTAAAACTCTTTTTCTTAAAGCTTTAACGCTTTTTTCTCTCTAGTTTGTAATTACATAGAATTCATCTTAATAGTTAGGAAATAATTAAATTTTATCCTGCCTTATTATGAAAATTTTTATTTAGAACAATTATTACTAATTATCAAGCTTTAATTCCCATATATTGCTTGACCATCTCCGGGGAAAATCTCAATACTTCGAGGATTAATTATTTCTCCTACCATTATCTCTACTTCATTATCCCAAATTTCTACAGATAAAACTCGATCGTTTTCAGATTCATAATCGTAATAAGTACAGGCTTCTGAAGTGGGAATATTATTTTTTCCTTGTTTATTGATGGTTGCTTTGCCAGATTCTACACATTTATAACTTTCTCCTTCAAAGTTTAAAGTTTTAGGAGGTTTGGTGCTGATATCAAGATTATTAATAGGTTTGAGCCATAATACCTCGATTAAATCATCTTGTTCTACTGATAACCATCGGATTTGATCTTCATTTAAAAGCAGATATTCAAACCAATGATAACCACTTGCATTATATACAATCCTTTCTTCTACACACCATTCTTCAGTTTGATAGACAATAATATCTCCTATTTGAATTGTGAATAAATCTCTTTTCCCAGAAGCTATTATTTCTCTTTGGGAAGATTGACGAAGTTTTGGTTTTTCTATTACTTTAATAAAAATAATGATGACTATTACAATAATTCCAATCCAGATTAAGGTTAACATAATTAATTTTCCAAGGTTTTTGTTATTTTTAATTAGTTGTTTTTTTATTAATCATAAAACTTTAAGTCTAAAAGTTTCCATTTTCTAGAAAAAATTTGGTTTTGATATTAGCCATTATTATCTCTAGATTACTGATAAATTTCTACTGATTAGGTTTTACTTTTTACTTTTTACTTTTTACTTAATAGAAGTAATTAATAAAAATTTATTCCACCCATTCCACCCATTCCACCCATTCCACCCATTCCACCCATTCTCCCCATTCCACCCATTCTCCCCATCACCCATTCTCCCATTCTCCCCATCACCCATTCTCCCATTCCAAGCATCTCCTGAATCATGTTTATAATTAGTCATTGCCAACGCCAATCTTTTTGATATTCAAGAATAACTGGATGTACTAAACGATTAATTTTAACAGTATCAGGGTTTAAGTTAATATCTTTAGGAATCGTAAATAGTCTTTCTAACAATTCATCCGTTAAAAAACGAGTGGATACTGATAGTTTCAATTCCTCTAATTGGATGGGAAAACGAGATGCCATGGTAAATCCCCAGATTCCAAAACTCGGCACATTGGTAATATATGGATAGACTTTCAGATTAATTGATGCTAGGGTTTTATTAATACAAGCTAATACTTTCGGCACAAAAAAAGGATTAGATCCTTGGGTTACAAAAATACCATCATTTGATAATTTAGATAATAGTCTTTGATAAAAACCTTGGGAGTAAAGTTTAGTTAAAACCTGTTGATCCGGATCGGGAAAGTCGGCAATAATAACATCAAATTGGTCTTGTAAGCTAGGAGTTAATTTAAAAGCATCACCATAAATGACTTCTACTCTTTCATCCTCAAAAGAATTTTCATTAACGCTGACTATAAAGGGAAAATTTTTAGCTAATTTAACTACTTCTGGGTCTAATTCTATAAGTATGATTTTTTGTACATCTGGATATTTAAGGATTTCTCGTAAAGCAAAACCATCTCCGGCACCTAATAATAGTATTTTTTCATGATTTTTAGCAATACTCATGGCTGGATGCACTAAAGCTTCATGGTAACGATATTCATCAAGAGTAGAAAATTGCAAGTCTCCATCTAAAAATAAACGAGTATCTCTATGGGAACGAGTTATCACTATCCTTTGAAAGGCTGATTGAATCCTTCTGACAACTGGTGCGCGATAAAGATTATTTTCCAGACGTGAGCCAATGGGAATAGTTAAAGGTGCTAAGAGCCACAGAAATAAAACCATTCCTAAACCGATGATCCGCCATCTTCGCAATTTGGGAAATTTGTTACCTATGAGAAAAACCATTATGGCAGGAAATGAACCGATAATCGCAGCTGTGGGAAATAAACCGAAAAATGGTAAAAGTATTACTGGAAAGGCTAATGAGCCTACTAATGCACCTAAATAATCTAATGTTAATACTCCTGCTAAAGAGTCTTTTAAACCTTGCTCTTGTTCTAAAATACGGGTTAATATGGGTACTTCTAAACCGGCTAATATCCCTAAAATTAAGGTGACTAAAAATAACCCTAACCACAAAGAACGATCGATAACATATAGATAAAACAAACCTAATGGCAATAATGCGGTTAATGGGGCAATGAGTAACTCTACTTTGACAAAACTATTTAGTAATGCTAGTTGTTGAAAGCTGGGATTTCCTTCTGGAGTTATATATTGGCTTAAATAAGAACCGATTCCCATGGCTGCTAAGAATACACCTACTGCTACTCCATAGGCGAGTGCTTGGTTTCCTACTAAATATGAGGCTAAAGTTCCTAAAAGTAATTCTGCTGCTAATCCACAGGCTGAGGAAACTGACGCTGTTATTAGCAATAAATTACGTTGATATTTGGTCATTGGTCCATTTTTTCGTGATTTTTCATCTATTTATGTCTTATATATTTAGTATTTCTTTTAATCTTATTTTCCACTTCCCGGTCCTCCTCCTCTAAAATCCCTAGAGGTCGATCGACTTCCACCACTAAAGCTACGATATGCCTCTGATCGATTTACACTATTAAAATCACTATATGCAGCTCTAAAAGGCGCATATATCCAAACTCCACCTACGTAAGAACCGGAAAGTCTAGTATTATTATGAGGTTGATAATTATTATTATCTTGTCCTAAATTTAAAGCTGAGGTTTCACTAAAACAACTCGACAATAAAGTAGTTATAGCAATTAATAAGGTAACTCCGAAACAAATTCTTGGTAACATATTTCACCTATATTAGTATTTAAATTTCTTTACTTTCAGTAATTTCAATTATATCTACACCAGAAAGAGTTTTAACTCCTTCTTTTACCCATAAATAAGTTGGCTTGAAACATTCATGAGAATTTAGTCTTATATGAAATGTATATTTACCTGGTTTCGGAAGCAAGAAATAAAAAATATGATTTCCTATTCTTTCTAAGATTTTAGCATCAGAAGGATACTCTAATAGAGAATTTAAATATATAATCTTTTCTTCATCATGGTAAAATAGCTGATCATTATTATCACAAACCCATAAACTAATGAGAAGATTATCAGGTAATATTCCATCTACTATGAATTTTACCTTAACTTCTACTAATTTATTAGGGTCTTTAAACTCTGCTATAGCCGTGAAATAATTTTTATAAATATCTTTTTCTATAACTAATTCACCTGTTTTTCTGACGCTATAAAAACATAATATAGTCATCAATAAAGTTCCTATAATTCCCATCCAGATATGGTTAGTATCTATTACGCCATCTACAATTTTTATCCTAAATCTAATATTAGCATAGACTTTTTGATTACTAGAATTATTCTGAAGAGCATCCTGATATAAAGGTCTTCCTATATCATCAAAATATCCTAAAACTACAATTACAGGAGTTAATTTTTGTCTTCTTTGACTCACGCGAAAATCAATCCTACCTAACAAATCTCCATCTATTGCACTTCTGTTATTTATCCAAGCTGGTTTTATAGCAGAGACAACCACTTTACCTGTTTGATCTTGTAATTGGATTTCGTAGTTTAAGAAAGTTTGATTTCTCATTATGGGTTTGACATCAATTCGGTGTGCTCCCATATAGTTTTTTTTCAAGACAATTGGCTCTAACTTAGCCACAGTTTTCCCATCTACTACTTTAGTTGTTACAGTTTGATTAACAAGAGTTTGAGGTGAAGAAGAGCTAAACAACAATACTAACCACAAAAAAAGATGGATTCCTAGGCAATAATAAGGAGTATATTCAACAAAATCTTTACTATGATATCTTTTTGAAATGTAAGGCATTTTTCTATTTTTTAGAATTTATCAACTGCTCAATAAAATCCTCTCCTCCAAGCTACCCTTGCAAGTTCTGCTTTTATTTTGTATTCTATAATTAGCATTTGCAAATCTCTATTATTTATGAAATTTTGTAGTATTTTTATGATAGCAAGATCGCCAGATAATGTCAAGTTATTTTGACAAACTTTTGGTAACAGTCATTTTCTTGTCATAATCTATATAATAGTAGCCTTTTGCTGTTTCATAAAAAATTTTTATTATCAGTGTTT
>JANQIW010000026.1 GCA_028281945.1 Prochloraceae cyanobacterium PL24a_bin.78 | reverse complement strand
TTAATGTATTAACTTGATAATACTTGCTTTTTTTATAAATTTTATCTAAAATTTATAATGTTTCTTGACTTAAATTTTTTATATATCTCATAAAATATTTCAATCTATTATTAACAAAATTGCCTCACGAGAAATAATAGTTTCCCAATATCAATATAATAAGTGCCTAAGCAAAATTAATTGTATATTCTGTCCCAAAATTTTTCAGAATATTTTCAACTGCTTCTACCAAAGTAGAATAGTTTTCATAAGCATTTATTTCTAACCATTGATATTTAATGAATCTTAAAGAATTTCAATCAAGTTCAATTGAGGAGAATAAGTTGGTAAAAAGAAAATTTTTAAGCCCAATTTTTCCCATTCTATTTCTTTATTCCAAAGCAAATTATTTTGATGTATTCTAGAATTATCCATAATTAATACAGTATTTTTAGTAATTTTTTTGCTGAAAGCATCAATACAAGCAACAACAATATCACTATTTATACTACATTCAAAGCTATATACTTCCAAAAGATTTTTTTTACTTAAAAAACCTAAAACATTTAATCTTTTACTTCTACTACTTTTTACTTTTATTCTTTTTTTGTTTTCCTGCCAGGCATAAGGAACATATGGAGTTAAACAAAAACCCGTTTCGTCTACATATACAATTTCGATCTCATCTCTACATTCCTGTTCTTTTATTTCTTCTAATTCTTCCACCTTTTTTTCATAAAAACTAGTTAATGGTTCTCCAGCCGTAGTTTTTTTAATTCTAAACCATCCCATATTAAAAGATTTTATTATTCTTGCGGGTAGTATCAATACTAGTTTTTATTCCCCATTCTTTTTCGATTTTTTCTTTAACTTTATTTAAATTTCTAGGTGTTTCTTTTACCCATTCCTTAATAATATTTTGTTGATTTAAATCAAAACTTTTTTTGCGTCCACGTCCTTTATTATTATAAAGACCTAGTAGACAATTAGATTCCCAATTATTAAACCAATTGTAAATAGTATTACGACTAACTTTAAATATTTTCATTAATTCTGATATTTGATAACCCTGATAACTTAATATAAGACAATGTGCTCTCTGTCTAACTTGATAATATTTACTTTTTTTATAAATTTTATCTAAAAGTTTTAAGGTTTCTTGACTTAAATTTCTAATATATCTCATACAATGTTTCAATCTATTACCAATAAAATTGAATCACAAAATGCGAATACTTGAAGAATATCAATATAATATAGAATATTTTACCTTAAAACTGTCAAAATGCCCTGATTTAAAAATATACAATTAAATTTGCCCAACTACTTAAAAGGTGTAAAGATCCATGGAGGTTGTTTAGTTGCCTTTATATTAGTGGATTATTTAACTCATGTTTTAATCTGTCAATATTGACAAGTTCAAAGGTTATAGTGAAATAATTGTTATAAATACTGAAATTTTGATACAATAATGATATACTTCTGTCATTCCCACTGCATTGTTTAAAACTCACATTAAAATAAGAAATAATGAAGATAGTTTGAAATAAGTTAGGATATGTTATAATAATAATCTAGAGCAAAATTTCTTTGCACATAGTTTTGTGTTGATTTGTTTATTAGTTTTTCTCCTCTGATGAGTGCAAAATGTCTACTCCTGAAATTCTCCATAGTTTTATTCAATCTTTGTTAGATGTTTCTCCAGAGGGTTTACCTGCTTTACTGCATGAAAATAAGTCTCTCTTTAGAAGGGATTTACTTGATAATATTAAGCGTGTTGCAGGTGAAAAATCTCCTGATTCTCGTTTTTGTTTGTTAGAAATTGGTAAATATATTGCAAAACGTTTCGGTGTTTATTTATTTACAAGGGATGAATATCTAAGTTTTATCGATAATTTAATTCTAGTGGCAGAAAATCTTTGTCGTGGTAATGGCACTGAACAAGAAATAATTGGAATTGTTAACGAGGAGCGATCGTTATTAGATTCAGAATTTGCTAATATTTTCCAACAACAAGTAAATCAAATCGCCACTGAGTTTACTACTCAAGAACAAAAAGACATTTTTGGGGAGATTCTAAGAAAGATTGCCCAGCATATAGAAGAATTCGATAGTGGGTATCCAGCTAATAACAAAAAAATAGGCAATTTTATCTATCAACTAGTTGACGATTTAGCTTCAAGTCAACCTACTCAAGAAAATAATCCATCGGCACAAACTGAAAATAATCTCGATTTTTCCTCCGATGAGAATATCCTAGTCGAGAGAGAAGAGAAGTTAAAGCAAATATCTATTCCTGAAGCCTACCGTAGTTTGATAGAGTCTCTCTTGAAAGCATCACCTGAAGAATTACAAGCAATTCTTGAAGAAAATTGATCGCTCCTTGGAAAAGAATTAATTGAAACCATGAAGCAGGTTGCAGGTGAATTACCTGAAGATTCTTCTAATCGATTATCGGAAATAGGTTTTTTTATTGCTAATATTTCGGTAATTCCTTGATTTACTTTTGAAGAATATACCAAATTTTTCGGGATATTATTGCAAGCCGAAGAAAAATTAGTTCTAGAAAATGGCACAGAAGAGGAAATTAATACAATTCTTTTCCAACATCAACACTTACTAGATTTACAGTTTGCTAACTACCTGCCATCATGGGTAAATCATTTACTCTCTCAATTCAACACACCTGAAGATAAAGGATATATTACCGCCGTTGCGGGAAATATGGCTACTCATATTCAAGAATTTTCCCATGGTAATCGTGCTTATAACATGGAAATTGCGTTTGTTGCTTATAACAAAGTATTAAATCTATGTTCTCGTCAAGACAATCCCTTGAAATGGGCGCAAACTCAAATTAATTTGGGCAATGCCTATTGTCAGAGAATCAAGGGTAAGAGAGGGAATAATCGCCTCAAGTTCAGGACAAGTGACAACTGATAATCCTATTTTCATACCTATACACCTAAAAGACTTTCCTTGTTTTCCTATTATACATCCAAAAGAAATCCCTTGTATTATACATCTAGAAGATTTTAGTAAACCCATTCATCCATTCACATGGTTTGTAATAGCAAGCATCATCGGTGGTATCATCGCTTCCGTCTTAGCCGTTTTTCTAGTTAAATTAATCTACTCAAAAAATAACAAACAGTAACCAGCCTTTTGATTCAAAACCACTGCCAGTCACGGGGAAAAGATAAAGATATCAACTTTATTAGTTTAATACAAAAATAACATATTTTGTATTATTTAAAGGGTTTCCAAAGGCCCTCCTTTGGCTAGCGAGCAACTTGAATTTACCGTATATTCGGTACATTTTGCAAACGCAATTGCACGGCTAGCTTCCTACCCAATCCACACTCTGATTTGAAAGAAGTCAATTTTTTAGGGAAATTTTTACGATAAAAATTTGTACATTTACAATAATCATTGGTTAGTTTACGATATATTTTGACAGCCCCAAAAAACTCTGTGGAGACAGGATTTCAACGTTTTTTACTCAATAAACCCTGTAATTTCCCCAAAAACTATCGTAGATAAACCAATTATTACCGTAAACATTAAAGTGCAAATTAAATAAAAAACATCAAGAAATGACTAAAAGAAAGAGAAAGGAAATATCTAAAATAATCAAGTTGTGGGGATATGCTGATAGTGAAAAAGGAAAAGTTATCTTTAGCTTTAATTGATGATTTCATGGATACAAACAGCATAATATGGCAATTACTTTTCGCTCGTTATCTACCTTTTGTAATAGAAAAAGAAAACCCATCAATTGAACATCTTTGTATTACAAATGCTACTTTTTTAGAAGGAATAGCAAAAGCTATTCGTAATTATGCCAATCTTCCATTGAATGAGTATTACAACTATGTTCCTAATTCTGCAATTGAAAAAAACAAACATAATTTAGAGGAAAAAAATGAGAATAAAGAAACAGCAAACCAAGAATTAGAAGATAATTCTATTTTTGACTCCATAAACTCAATGTGTTGAAAAACTCAACCCCTAATGGGTATTGTTTAAAAAACTTTTGGGTATTTTTTTGTCCACCTTTTGAGTGATTAATTATGAGGGAATAATGTTAATCTGAATTTGATTAACATTTACTAAAAAAGGAGTAAAATAAATCAGAAATTAACAATTTGTTTGGATACCGGCTCATACCGCACAAAAATTCTCTATTCAATAGAGGAATCCTTGGCTAAATTTTGTATAATGTCTGCGGAAACATTGACATTGCCTGTTGAAACACTAAATAATTCTTTGGCAGATTATAGTTTAGAGATTCCTGAAAATAAGGCGTGGGGAAAGCTGACTAAATTTGCTTCTGATTGCTTTGTAGTAGAGCAAGCGCGCAAAAGAATATCTTGCTATTACAACCATTAAACAGTTGAAATATAAATCAATGGTTTATAAAATTTTGGCAGCAATAGGGGTAATTACAGTCAAAGAAAAGAAAGATGTAGAGATAGATTTACAACTCTAGTATGAATGCTGAAATAATCAAAGCTTGTGATAATCAGGAGGTTGGTAAATTAGAAACTCAAATAGTCTCTGGCAAAAAAGAAGATGCAGGGTATGATGTTTCAGCCTTTAATGCCTCCATGGAATTATCTCAGGATTTTCTTAATAGTGAAATTGTTCCACTTCTTGGTGATATTCTAAGTATGGCAGAATCTACAAGTAAGGGATTTAAAAAATCAGCTGAGGTAGTTCAATATTCCAATTCAGAATATTCCATAAATATTTCCCGTGAAAATGGAATTGTTTCTTTAAAGTATAATGATGAACTGGGAGAATTATTACAGTTTCAAATTCAAGAAAACAAAAAGAAGTATATTTTTGGGAATAATATTAAAATTACTGAAAATGATCTTAATTCATTAAAGCAAATAAATGGAGATTTGGAGAGAATCTATCAGGTTCAATTGCTTGAAGAAAATAAACGAAAATTAGCAGTCGAGAAAATGAAGGAACAAAAAAAGACCAAAAAGCAAATGGAGTTATAGTTTATGGAAGCATAATATAACTATGAATTATAACAATGTAATATTTTTTAAGACTATAAGTAGCCCGCGCTCTTTAATGACAGCTTATGGTATTATACATTATTGCGCGGTAAATAATAAAAAGTAGTATAAGTTCTCCTAAATCTATGAATTTTCAGTATCCTATGGTACGCAATCTGGTTATTTTATTAGATTAAAGCATTCAGGAATCTCTACTTGCGTTTTTAAATACAACCTGATAATTACTATATACATCTCTTCTGTACCTACATCCAACCCTGACTGTAAAGAAATATTAAAATTATTTGCTCCCTTAGTTAGTTAAGGTTATTCTAGATATAGAGCTATTGATGAGCTTATTACTAAAATACCTACACTAACTTACTATGGACATCAAAATCTTAGAGTTACATTTACTTCAAATCAAATCTCAAATGGACGAAATCAAGAAACAGGGAGGGATTGCGCCTCCTAATACTTGGATTGAAAAGTTTGTTGTGCCCAAGAAAAATGGGAAAAAATACTATTATTATCGGCTGATGGAAGCAACCAACAGAAAATCCTCT
>JANQIW010000010.1 GCA_028281945.1 Prochloraceae cyanobacterium PL24a_bin.78 | reverse complement strand
AGCAAATTTCTTAAAAAATAATTAAAAAAAGGTGATTTCTTTAATTCTAAATGCTAAAAATAATCATTAATAGGATAGCTAAAATTTAAACAACTAATTGGTTGTTTAACCAGAATTCTCAAAAAGACTTGTAAGTTTTTTGTTTTGAACTTAATACAATCAATAAAAGTTAATAATAAAAGGAACTAAAAGTCAAGAATTATTGAAAATAACTATTAATTAAGGAAAATTAAAGATGGATTGGAAACTAGAGCCAAATAATGAAGATGACAAAGGCAAAAATGGGGATAATTGGAAGTTTATTTATCTAGGTGGGACTTCTGAAATGCAGCAACAAGAAGGAAATGGACTGCCCAAAGAATTATCCTCTAGTTCCTCTTATCCTTTATCTCAAGCATCAGTAGGATCCACTGTTTGGATAGTAGGCTTTCGGGATAAAGGAGGAATCAACCGACTATTAGCAATGGGATTAAAACCTCGGTCTCAAATTAAGGTAGTGACATCTCAAACAACTGGATCCGTAATGATTTCTGTTGGTGATACTCGAATCGCATTAGGGGCTGAAATAGCTACCAAAATAATGGTTAGCAATGAATTATTAACAAATCAAAAGGAAATAGAAGATATGGCAGCAAATATAAAAACTTCTTTAAAAGAGATGAATGAAGGAAGTATAGGAAAAATAGTCGGTTATGATAAAACAAGACGAGGTTATAAAGGGAAATTACTTTCTATGGGACTGACACCAGGCACAGAATTTACCATTATTCGCATAGCACCTTTTGGAGATCCCATTGAAATTAATGTTCGTGGATTTAATTTAAGTCTTCGTAAACAAGAAGCAGATGCTCTAGTAGTAGAAGAAATTGGAGAAGATGATGAAAAATAAGCTTTAATTGAATCCTAATTAATCATAAATAACCTAAATTTTAGGAAAAAAACTATGTTAAAACCGATTTTAGCCTTAATTGGCAACCCTAACTGTGGTAAAACCACTTTATTCAATGCTCTAACAGGTTCTAATCAACGCACCGGAAACTGGCCTGGAGTAACAGTTGATCGTAAAGAAGGTCAATTTAAACATAATGGATATCAGATTACAGTAGTAGATTTACCAGGAGTTTATTCCCTCGATGTAGAAGACAACGAGACAGGAATGGATGAAATAGTGGCACGTGACTATCTGTTATCTGGAGAAGCAGATTTAATCGTCAATATCATTGATGGATCTAATTTAGAAAGAAATCTTTATTTAACTACCCAACTGATGGAAATGCACTTGCCAATGGTAATCGTCCTCAATATGATGGATATTGCCAAAAAAAGAGGCATACAAGTTAATCCACAATTACTTAAAGAAAGATTGGGCTGTCCTATCGTACCAATGAATGCAGCCAAAGAAGAGGGAGTAAAAGATTTAGTTAATGTAATTGACACGTTAGTTAAAAATATAACTAAAATACAAGGATATATCCCTTATCCTCACGTTATAGAGCAAGCACTAACAGAGATAGAAGCTTATATAACAGAAAATACTACAAGTAGAGTAGTAGAACCTCGTTGGGTAGCGGTAAATTTACTCCAATACGAAGATCGAGATTGTCCAGAATTGCATGGAGAAGAATTACTAAAACTAGTAGTCAAACATCGCCGCAACATACATAAAACCCTAGGAGAAGATCTTGATATTCTCATTGCTGACAGTCGTTATGGCTTTATTCAAAAAATTACAGAAGGAGCAACACAACGAGTAGGCGCAGTTAGTCATAATGTTTCTGACCAAATCGATGGAATAATTCTCAATCGCTGGCTAGGCTTGCCCATATTTTTAGGGGTGATGTATTTGATGTTCCTATTCTCCATCAATATCAGTGCTGCATTTATTGACTTTTTCGATATTGGAGCAGGAACAATCTTTATCGATGGAACTACCAATTTACTCTCCCAAATCAATGCCCCTGGATGGTTAATCGCATTATTAGCAGATGGCGCAGGAGGAGGTATCCAAACAGTTGCCACTTTTATTCCAGTGATCGGATTGATGTTTCTGTTTCTCTCCATCTTGGAAGATTCAGGTTATATGGCTAGAGCAGCCTTTGTCATGGATCGTTTAATGCGTTTTGTTGGGCTTCCTGGCAAGTCTTTTGTGCCCATGTTGGTAGGCTTTGGCTGTAATGTACCAGCAATTATGGCAGCACGAACTTTAGAAAATCCCCGCGATCGACTAATGACAATCATGATGAATCCATTCATGTCCTGTGGAGCAAGACTTCCAGTATATGCCTTATTTGCAGCAGCATTTTTCCCAGTAGGGGGGCAAAATATTGTTTTTGGATTATATCTTCTAGGAATTTTAGCAGCAATACTCACAGGAGTAGTACTAAAAAATACCCTTCTTAAAGGAGAACCCAGTCATTTTGTCATGGAATTACCTCCTTATCATCTACCTCGATTCAAAGGTGTTTTATTTAGAACATGGGATCGCCTCAAAGCATTTCTCTTAAAAGCAGGAAAAGTTATCATCATCATGGTAATGATTTTAGGGATGTTAAACTCTATTGGGGTAGACGGTTCATTTGGTAATCACGATAGTGAGAATTCCGTATTAAGTGGAGTCAGTAAAACCTTTACACCATTATTTTCACCCATGGGTATTGAAAAAGAAAACTGGCCAGCCACAGTAGGTATATTTACAGGAGTTTTTGCCAAAGAAGCAATGGTAGGCACACTGGATTCCGTTTATGGGCAACTAAGTAAAGAAGAAAATCCTGAGGTAGAAGAAACAGAAGCTCAATACAACTTTTGGAAATCCATGGGAGAAGCATTAGCTACCATACCAGCCAACTTAGCAGAAGTTCCGGGGCAACTAATGGATCCTTTGGGTTTAAATATTGGTAATACTGAAAATCACGATATAGCCGCAGAAGAGCAAGAAATTACCGTGGGTACTTTTGGAGCGATGGTGAAACGTTTTGATGGGAAAGCAGCTGCTTTTGCTTATTTGCTTTTCGTGTTATTGTATTTCCCTTGTGTCTCGGCGACTGGTGCTATTTATCGAGAAACAAACCTTGGTTGGACCATATTTGCTGCTTGTTGGACTACTGGATTAGCCTATTTTGCAGCTACTCTTTATTATCAAATCGCTACTTTTTCCCAACATCCTATGTCTTCTCTCACTTGGATTGTGATTCTAGCTTTAGTGATGGCAGGAGTTTTGTTTTCCTTTAAAATTGTTCGTCCTATAAAAGTTAAGAATCAGGAAGTTTAAATCCTGTCAATAATAAGTAATAAGGAGAAATTAAGATACATAATTTATGCTCAAAAATAAATTATCTAGTAAAAAAAATAAGCTTTCACTAAAGTTAGTATGATTTTTCATCTTTACGTCTCCTTGATTTTACAAATCTATTTTGTCAATTTCCTTCTAAAAAAAAATATTCTCCTTCCTATATAAATTAAGTTAAAAAATGGAGCAATAAAACTTATGATTCTCATGGATATTCAAGAATATGTAGCCAAAACTGGTAGAGTCTCTCTAAATCAATTAGAAAATCACTTTCGGATGAATGGAGATGCTATTAGGGCAATTCTAAAAAAATTAATTAAAAAAGGCAGAGTAAAACAATTAATACAAGAAAAATGTCATGGTTGTACTTGCTGCTCTGATGATATTATTGAATTTTATGTGTGGAATAATCCAACTTTAAATTAAATTACTACTAAATTACTCTTGTTATTTCCCTTTATTGCCCTGAAAACAAGGAATATAAATTAAAAATTCCACGGCTTATTCTTCCCACTCTTCCCATTCTTCCCATTCTTTCCACTCTTCCCATTCTTCCCACTCTTCCCATTCCCCCATTCCCCCATTCCCCCAAATTTTCCCATTCTTTTAAAACTTCCGATCTATTAATGTGTCATAATTTAGGCTATACTAACTTTGGCCATTTGTTAGAAATAAATATGGATTCACTAAACATTAAAGACATTAGCCTCCAACAAGCCAATACAGTATTAGAAAAAGCCAAAGCCAAAGCAATAGAATTAAACCTCAAAATGAATATTGCCGTAGTTGATGCAGGAGGAAATCTCAAAGCATTTGCCAGAATGGATGGTGCGTGGTTAGGTAGTATCGATATCGCCATTCGTAAAGCGCGCACAGCAAGATTTTTTGATATGCCCACAGGTGAAGTAGGGAAACTTTCCCAACCCGGAGCTTCCTTGTATAATATTGAACACTCTAACGGTGGCTTAATTACCTTTCCAGGAGGCTTACCCATTAAAGATGCTGAAGGCAATGTTTTTGGTGCCATTGGTGTTTCAGGAGATATAGTGGAAAATGATAACTTAGTAGCTACGGCTGGAGTTAAGGCAATCTTAAATTAATCATTAATAATTATCGTGCCAAAGGTTTTGCCCATTGGCATAAATTTTTTTAGTTTGGCAAAAACGAAAAAATTCTTTATTAATTTGTCAAAATCCTAATTCTTATGCTATGGTAATAGGACTCAGCAAAAAGAATGATAATCATTCTCAAAATTTACCCAAACACTAAAATTTAATTTCCCCATCAAGATAATGCTCAAATTCCTTGCTAAAGCATCTTTATTGCCATCTACTAAATCGAAGACTAAGTCAAGAAGATTTATGGTATTAGGATTTCTAACCTTGCTAACAACAATTTCCTTAGCAAGTATAACCTCATTAGCACAAAATCGAAATCCAAAAATAGTAACAACCTTTCTGCCAATTTATTTATTTACCAAAGCCATAGCCGGTTCCAATTCACAAGTAGATATACTTATACCTCCAGGAGCAGAAGTCCACGATTATCAAGCAACACCCAACAATATTCGTAGCCTCGCTCAAGGAGATATTTTAGTGATGAATGGATTAGGAATCGAAGAATTTTTAGATAAATTAATCGCCAATGCGGGTAATTCCCAACTAGTCCAAATCGATAGTAGTGAAGGAATAGAACCAATTGATGATGAAGAAGGACATCTCCACAATCATGAAGGACATCACCACGATGAAGCAGGACATCACCACGATGAGAAAAAAGGTCACCATCATGAAGAAGGAAACCCCCATGTATGGCTAGATCCTATCTTAGCACAACAACAAGTTGCCAATATTAGAGATGGTTTAATAGAAACAGATCCGGGAAATGCTTTAACTTATAGAAGGAATGCTAATGCTTATATTAGACAACTAGACGATTTACATGAAGAATTTAGACAACGTCTTAAACCATTTAGAGGATGTAGATTTATCGCATTTCACGATGCTTTTCCCTATCTTGCCCAACGTTACGGTTTAGTTCAAATAGCTGTAGTAGAATTACCAGAAGATAGCATTACCCCTAGAGATATTCAGCAGATAAGAAATGAAGCAGAAGAACATAATATCAAAGCATTATTATCTGAATCAGGTGTAAATGACAGAAGAATCACAAGTATAGCAGAAGATTTAAACTTATCCATCGAAATTTTAGATCCTTTAGAATCTGGAGAAACCAATCCTCAATATTATTTTCAGGTAATGCGAAATAATTTAGAAAGTTTGGAGAAAGCTTGCCAGTGAAACCACCAGTGAAACCAGCAATGGAATCAAATTACGCCTCAAATTTTCCCGTAGTTAGTGTTAAGAATCTATCAGTTTCTCGTGGTAATTATTTAGCAGTAGATTCTGTTTCTTTTGAAGTTTTCTCAGGTACTAATACCGCAATTATTGGTCCAAATGGTGCAGGAAAAAGTACCCTTATCAAAGCAATTTTAGGGTTAATTCCAGCTTCATCTGGAGAAATTAGTATTTTGGGTTGCAAAGGAAAAAGTCTCAAAAAATTAGGTCAAGCTATTGGTTATATTCCCCAAAAATTCCCTTTTGATCGAAATTTTCCCCTTACCGTTGCCGAATTAGTAGCATTAGCAGTACAAAAAAGAGGGTTTTTTGGTATTAAGAAATCTCTCAAAAAACAAGTAGAAATAGCCCTACAACAAGTTAACCTCCAGCATCATGCCAACCAACCCATCGGCACCCTTAGTGGAGGGGAATTAAAACGAGTGCTTTTAGCCTATTGTCTAGTAATACCTCGTCGTTTGTTAATCTTAGATGAAGTATTTGCAGGGGTAGATATTACAGGAGAAGCAGAATTTGCCGCTTTACTTGCTAAACTACAACAAGAACAATCTTGGACGATTTTACAGGTTTCTCATGATCTAGATTTGGTAAGTCAATATTGCCATAATGTTTTATGTCTAAATAGGCATTTAGTAGCAGAAGATGCTCCTAGTAAGATTTTTACCCCAGAAAATATGTTTAAAATTTATGGATCTTTTTTTAAACCCTCAAATAATAGCCACCAACCTACCAGATTGGGTAAGTTTATTTAGTTTACCTTTTATGCAAAGGGCGATTTTAGGAGGAATACTCCTAGGATTGTTAGGAGGTATTCTTGGTAGTTTTATTATTTTACGGGGTTTCTCTTTATTTGGTGAAGCTTTATGTCACTCGACTTTTTTAGGAGTTATCATAGGAGCTTTTTTTGGATTACCCCCTCTTTGGTCTTTATTGGGATTTATTTTAGTCTTTGGACTGGTAATAATTTATATAATTGAAAAAACAGATCTCAATAGCGATACGATTTTAAGTATTTTTGTAGCAGGTTCTGTGGCTCTTGGGACGATTGGATTTAGTTTTCTAAAAGGATATCGAGGTAATATTTTATCAATTTTATTTGGCGATATTTTAGCAATTGGTAATATAGATTTAATTTTATTAGGGATATTATTATTAGTTACTTTAATTGGGTTATTTTATACTTTACCAGATCAAATATTATTAACTGTTAACTACGATCTCGCTAAAGTTAAAGGAATTCCCATTCAAACTTATCGTTATTTATTTATTGTTTTGTTATGTCTTACTATTGGTTTAACAATTAGATCCGTTGGTATTTTATTAGTAAATGGGTTTTTAGTGATTCCTGCGGCTACCTCTCGTTTGATTAATCAAAAATTTCTGCCTTTTTTATTTATTTCAGCAGTAATTGGTGCTATGAGTGGTATTATGGGCATGATTATTTCTGGTATATTCGATCTTCCTTCGGGTCCTAGTATTATTTTGGTACAATTGTTAGCTTTTTTAGTGGCTGTTTTTTTGAGGAAAATTTATTAAGTAACTTTTGTATAATGAAGATTTTTAATAATTTAAAAAAGTTTAGGTGTCCAACCTGAAACAAAAGGCTCTTGAACAATAACTTTTCTAGGATAATGAGGTTCATAAGCAATTGAATTATCTATAGTATCTGGACTATCCCTAATTTTTCTTAGTAAAGGACCATCAATAGTATTAAAATAGTCAACTTGTAACCTAATAGAGGTAGCTAAATGAAGTGCGTCAAAGGGCTTGATCTGAAATGTTCGTGAAATATATCTATTTATTTCAGCAGATTCTCGATCGAAACCAACAAATTTAATCCAACTGCTATGAAAAAAATCCCTGATAATGTCTTCCTTCTGTTGAGAAGTTAGAGGTTTAAAACCCTGTTTTTTATAATACTCATCTTTGATATAATTAACTTCTGCCATAGTAAAAGTAGAAGTAAAAAGTTCTATTTGTCCACTTTCTGCTGCATCAAGTAAGTTTTTACATTTATCATAATATTTAGGTTCAAGATTAAGAAAAGCTACAAAAATACAAGAATCACAATAATGTTTCTCTATACTTACTTTTTTAGTCATCTTCACCTTTCATAACTTTTGTAATATCCGATAAACTAAAAAACTTTGTAGGTTTAGGGATAATTTTAATTTTTTGAACACGAATACTAATTTTATGCCCGTGCCAATATTGTTTGATTAAGCCAAAAACTAAAACTTTTTCACCAAGAGAATTTTTAGCCTCCGAAAGAAGTTCTTCAGGAAAATAACATCTAACAATATTTTTATTTACATTGTCCCGAATACCAATTTTTATACCTCTAGAAATATTGATAGAAAGTAGTTGACCTTCAATGGAATCATAATATGTATAAGTATCTTTAGTTAAACCATCTATATTAATAGATATTTTTTCATTAAGACTAACTGCCCAATTACCTGAACGAAAAGTAATTTCAGCAAAATCTTTTGGATCAATCAATTCGCTTAATTGCTTAACACTTCTTAACGCCCTAGGAGAGAAACCAAAAGGTTGTTCTGGACGTTTTTCAATAATTTGCATTCCATCTTTAAAGATACTAATAATTTCATCCCTTCTTTGAGGGTTAATTTCATCAGAAATTAAAGATGCTTCTGCTGTAATAATAAGACTACCTTGTTTAATATTGGTAACAGACCATTCAACACTTTTAGAACCATCTAAAGAGGTTTCTTTATCAACTTCGGAAAGAACAATGTGAAAATTACTCAACGCCGATTGAAATTTCTTCAAGGGGAAATGCTCACCATCTATTTTGATGGTTAATCTTGAAGAATTTTTAGTTTCTTGATAAGACCGGTGAGTCAACATCTCATAATAGTTTCCAATGATAGGGATAGAAGATACAAATCAGAATATACTTTATAATGTATATTATATCACAAAATGATTATTTGAAAAATTTTGCATATTATTATAACTTTTTTGAGGCAAAAAGTCAAAGTTATGGATCTTTTTTTATAATTTTATAAACATTTGTTTTCATTTTTGATATTATTATTAATTAGTTTAGTATCTCGGTTTCAATTTATGACATCATTACAAAATTCAGTTTCTAATTTCCTAAGTACAGTAGAGAATCAAGTCCATCAATATAAATTTACGTGGCAAAATAAAGAGTTTAAAATTGCTTATGAAACACAAGGAAAAGGGGATCCTGTCTTATTACTTCCTGCTTTTAGTACAGTTTCTACTCGAGAAGAAATGGCTGGAGTTGCTAAAATATTGGCATCAAAATTTCAAACAATCTCTTTAGATTGGTTAGGATTTGGAGATTCCCAAAGAAGTTCTTTAGACTATAATCCTGCTATTTATTATCAATTATTAGCAGACTTTATTCAGTCTATTTTTGATAAACCAATAACCATTATAGCCGCAGGTCATGCTTCTGGATATGCCCTTAAATTTGCTGCTAACTATTCAGAATTAGTATCCAAAATTGTGTTAGTAGCACCCACTTGGCAAGGGCCTTTTCGGGTAATGGGAGCATCAGAAAAAATCAGATATATCATTAAAGAAATGGTACAATCCCCAATTATAGGACAATTGCTTTACTCATTAAATACCATGCCATGGTTTTTAAAATTTATGTATAAACGGCACGTTTACGTTAATCAGAGTCTTTTAACTTCTGAATTTATTTATCACAAATGGCAAATTACTCAAAAACAAGGAGCAAGGTTTGCACCTGCGGCTTTTGTGACGGGACATCTCGATCCTGTCAATAGTCGATCGGAGTATTTAGGATACTTTAAATCCATATCTATTCCGGTTTTAAACATCATTTCTCAAAATGCACCTCCTGCTTCTAAAGGAGAAATGGAAGAAATAAGCAAGTTACCTGAGATAAAAACTGTTGAACTTTCTGGTAGTTTAGGTATACATGAAGAAAAATCTCAAGACGTAGCTGATGCCATCTTAAGTTTTCTTGTTTAAAAACTCAAAACTAAAGAGTTATCTAAGTTACTAATAAACTAAAGAATAATAATTAAACATATTGAAAATCAAAAATGAGGGTAATACTTAAAGATGATATCATTTTCATTAACCAAGAAGATCTTCCTAACTATAAAAAAACCGGTTCTATAGTTCGTAATAGCTATTTTTGGGCATTGAAATCAATATCTTGTTATTCAGCTAAAGGATGTGATTGGGAATTCGATCGAGAAGTTTGGGTAGCCTTATCCCGAATGCTCTTACATTTTACTGAATCTGGATATTTAGGGTATAGCGAAACTGTGTTAGAGTTTCCTGCTGATACTCCAATTCCCGATGTTTTGCGTTTAGTTAGTAGTTGGTTGTAGTAGTTGTTTGTCAGATTAAACTCAAGACAAAAAAAAATAAGAGGACAGAAATCAAGAAATCCCTATTGATTTGAGTATTTTTATAGCACTGAAGCATGAGGATTTGAGATTGAACTCCTAGGAAAATCTGACGACAAAATAATTATGTCAAAATTTATACCTAAAGCTTAAAATTCACTGCTATGATACTAAAGACGATTTATTGATAATTATTTCAATCCAACTTAATTTTTTAACTGAATGATTTTCTTTTCTTACTCTTGATTAAGATCTGGATATTGAGGATGGATTTGCTCTGATTCTGGACAATCGTCGGCAATTTGTAGTTCAGTATTATATCGACAAACCGAAGCTAGTTTTTTGCTTACAGCACCAACGCTTTCTAGACGAACCATTTCTTCCCAAGAACTGATTTCATCGTCATCTTCCATTTCATAGCGAATGGTGACTAGATCGCCTTCTAAATCAACAATGAGAGCGTTTTCAATCCAGCGTTGTTGATCCCGCAAGAAAATACTAACTTCATGAGCATCTTGACTGAGTTGATAAATCTTGCGGTGTAGCATGAGTTTCTCCTTATTAAGATCACTTAATTTTTTTATTCTATGTTAATTTGTCTATATTTTTTTGACTTTCTCACCGTTAAGTTTTTGACTTTCACGGTAGATTATCTTGTTTTGAGATTGTCAATGATCTCTAATATGAACCTAAGAGATAAAACTATTTTAGCACTATTTTGAATCTTCAATAATTAAAACTACATAGATTCTAGATCAATTTTACCAAAGGAAGGAATCTACATTTCCTTATACTTTTTACCTCTAGCCAATACTAATCCGGATTAATCTAGTAAAAAACACTCGTTTAGTCATATCTACTAACTTTCTTGTAAGATAGATTGAGTTGAGTTTTTTATGCCAGCAAGTATTTCACCTAATTTGATTTTCTCTTAGATTATAACACAAATCTAGAAGTTTAAAACTCCTTGTTGATAATTTTAGATTATAATTAGTAAAAAAAAACTGAAGAATTTATCTTTTCATGATTGATATTTTTCTAAAATATTCATAATTCTTGTCCCAACTAACTCTGGTTGTTCTACCATAGATAAATGCCCACAATTAGGAATCTCAATTACATTATCACAGTTATTTTGAAAAAGTTGGTGAAAACTAGCTAAATGTTTAACATATTTTAATTCCATTACCGTATCTAAAGTCCCTGCTAGAAAATAAACTGGTTGAGATAAACTAGAAACAATTTGAGGTAATAGATGAACTTCTGTTTCAGTTGTTGTATCTAGTAATGCACCCAAAGCAGCTTCCTCATTAGCTTTAATCAAATCAATAACTCTTTGCATTCCCCAGTGACGTGCTAGAGGACGTGCTACCATAATTCTAGCAAAAACCAAATCGATTAATGGGATATAGGATAACCAATGAGGTCTTTTTTTGACTATTTGTTGCCCTGCAATACGGAAACGTTCAAACTCTTCTTTGAGATAGATCCCACCTCCTGAGTTTAAACAGATTACACCTTTGATTTTTTCTTGGCAATAGTGGGCTGCCCAAATAGCAATATTTCCTCCTAAGGAGTGGCCTATTAACCATGCACTATCAATCTCTAATTTTTCTAAAATTATGCTTAGATCTTTAGCATAAGCAGCTAAAGAGTATTTAGAAGATGAACCATTATTTTTGCTTGAATCTAGACAGGAATCTATTTCATTCTTATTTTCTAGAGTGGTTGAAGTTGGCAAGTGTCCTGAGTCTCCAAAACCTCTTAAATCATAGATTAAACACCGATATTCATCTGATAGTTGCTCCATTAAGGGATACCAATAATTTCGGCTTAGAAGCCAACCATGAATAAAAATTAGGGCAGGTTTAGAAGATTTAAAGGTAGGAGGCTTAAGTTCGTAAGCGTGTGGCACTCCTAAAATATTGATAGTTGCCATACTCTACATTGAGGAAATCCTTTGAATTTTTTTTATCTTAATTTTAATATTGAGTACTATAATAACATAATTTATGGTTACTATTAAGAAATCTCAAGATATTTTCGAGGATTTCAGCCTTTAAGGATTTATCTTTTCTACCATAAAAATAGTTCGTGAAACAAAAATATCATGGACTAATGGAAACTCAAATCAAACTCAGTTATGCTATCATTTTACTCTGAAGCAAATTAATAACTTTGGTTTTGATTATTCCCATAGCTTACTTTGTGATAGTCTTATTAAAACAAATATAATAAATAGAATAAGCCATATTGGCATGGTTTTTTGGAAAAAATTGTTTACTAATTCAACTTCAACATCTACTTCTGCTCAACCAAAATTCTCCGGGGATCTAGTTTTAACTACCACCGATCGCTTGGGAGAAGCAAGTATATATTTTAGTACCGAAACAGAGATAGATCTTTACGAACTCGAAGAACTTTGCGACGCTGTCGGTTGGTCACGTCGACCAATACGAAAAGTCAAAAAAGCATTACAATATAGTTTTTTAGTAGTATCCATGTGGGAACTAAGAGGTGTCAAACGACGCTTGATTGGATTTGCAAGAGCAACTTCTGATCGCGCTTTTAATGCCACCATCTGGGACGTAGCTATTCATCCTCAATTCCAAGGAAAAGGTCTAGGAAAAGCAATGATGAAATATACCATCAAAAAACTCAGAAGTAATGAAATTAGCAACATTACTTTATTTGCTGACCCCCAAGTAATAGACTTTTACCGTAGATTAGGATTTGTCCTCGATCCAGAAGGAATCAAAGGGATGTTTTGGTATCCAGATTAAGTAAGCTATCCAGATTAAATTTAAAAATTTTTTGTCAAAATCGGAAAAGTTATGTTATATTAGAGGAGATTGAAACGGGATATAGCGCAGCTTGGTAGCGCGCCTGCTTTGGGAGCAGGATGTCGCAGGTTCAAATCCTGCTATCCCGATAGTTAAACTAAAAGTCTCCATTACCTCAAAGGTAAATCTCATAACAAACTTGTTCAAGATAAAAAAAAAGAATTAAGATATTAACTAGCTTGACCCTAAATAATTCTATGTAATAAAAAACCAAGGATTAATGGCGGTTAGGCTAACCGTTAAAGAAAAAGCCCAGTGGTGATGGTCGGATAGGGATGAATAATGATATTTATCTAGTTACTAATCTGTATTCGCGAAGCCTCTCCATCAGGAGAACCCATAACCCCCTTGTTGCAATCTTATGTTGAGTTTGAGCCTATGGCAATGATTTAACAGGGCAACGTCAATAGAAAGTTAATATAGAATCTAAGTAAAAAAAACATAATTGAGGTAAAACCATGAAATTATTAAAATCTTTCATCCGTTGGAGTGCAACATTAGGATTAGTAGGAAGTACAGTATTGGGAAGTTGGTTTTTAACAACTCAAAGAGTTTTGGCTTTGCCAACAGAAGAAGTATTACAAAAATTAAATCAAGTACCAGTATTTATCATTGCAGATTCAGAAGGATCTCCTTTAGTGGCTAAATCAGATCAAGGGGTTTTAACTAGGATTTTTATAGGGCAAGAAGATGCAGAAGCTTTTTTAGAACAATTAAAATCACAAAAACCAGAATTAGCAAATAAAGTAAGAATTGTTGTAGTTCCTCTTGGGGAAGTATATAAACAAGCACGAGAGAATGAAGATAAAGAAGAGAAATTAGTCTTTCAATTAGTTCCATTAGAAGAACAAGTAACTTCAGCAGAAACTATTTGGAAAAATCGTAATCCAGATCAAGAAGCATTCAGAGGAGTTCCCCTATTTGTAGCAACAGTGAATCAAAATAATCAAACTGGATATCTAGTTTATGAAAGAGGAGAAGACAGAATTATTCCCTTATTCTTTGAAAAAGAAAGTTTAGAAAACCTAGTTAGTAAATATAAAGAAGCTAACCAAAATAATAATGTAGATGTTCAAATCAATGTTGTTTCTTTAGAAGGAATGATTTCAACTTTCCAAAATCAAGAAAATGAGGCATTACGTCAAATGATTCTTGTTCCTTCTGAGGAATCACGGGAGTTGGTTCAACAAGCATTACAACAACAAAGATCAGGACAAAATTAATCTCAACCATAATCATAATCATAAATTATATTTGGGAAATACAATGCCGCCAAAAGTATCAGGAAATGAACTATATTTGTGGCGACAAGAATCTAAATCTTTAGGAATCAAAGCAGGAATTTCACCACAAGAAGTGGATTGGTTACTTCAAGAAATATCCTGTCTTGATACTTTAGCCTTAAGTTTAGAATCTTTTAGAGATGTTGAAGAAATTGAGTTAAAACACAATCTGTCAGAGTTAACTAAGCTTTGGCAGATTCGTATTCAAAAACGAATGCCCATACAATATTTATTAGGAATAGCACATTGGCGGCATTTTACTCTCAAAGTTTCTCCTGATGTCTTGATTCCTCGCCCTGAAACTGAACTCATTATAGATTTGGCCATCCAGGCTAGCAAAAACAGTCCTCTAGTTGATCTTACTTCAAGCCATTGGGTGGATTTGGGCACTGGTAGTGGAGCCATTGCTATTGGATTAGCACAAATGTTACCCCAAGCTCAAATTCATGCAACAGATATTAGTCAAAAGGCTTTGGCTATTGCTAAAGAAAATGCTCAAACTCTTGGTTTTCATGAAAGAATCCAATTCCATCAAGGTAGTTGGTGGGATTCTTTATCTGAATTTAAAGGAAAAATAAGCGCGATGATCTCTAATCCTCCCTATATTCCTTCTGATTTAATCTCAGAATTACAGCCAGAAGTACAAAAACATGAACCACTTCTTGCTTTAGATGGGGGAATAGATGGTCTTCAATGTCTTAATTATTTGATTATCAGTGGGGCTGATTATCTACGCTCGGGTGGTATATGGTTGGTAGAAATGATGGCCGGACAAGGAAAAAAAGTTGCTGCTATGTTGCAAGCATCAGGACAGTATTCTAATATTCAAGTTCACTCTGATTTAGCAGGAATTGATCGTTTTGCTTTAGCATATCGAAAATGAGGAGGATAAATAAAATACTTCTTTACTAAAATTCAGATTAGAGTATAATAAAATATCTAAATCCCACATTTTTTTTGTTTTAACCAAAAATTTATGATAAAAGTTATAAAATTCAAATCTTTACTATAAAATATGACCAAAGTCAATCTAAACAATTTGATTGCAGGAGTAAAAAATGGTCTGGTAGTTAGTTTTCCGACAGATACTGTGCCAGCATTAGCAGCTATTCCTTCTCAATGTCAACAAATATTTACTCTTAAAAATCGCCCTTTAGACAAACCTTTAATTTTAATGGGAGCATCTCCTGAAGATATTTGGCCATATGTCACAGGTATGCCTTGGGAGTTAACTATTTGGCAGAAAGTCGCCCATCTTTATTGGCCAGGGCAAGTTACTTTGGTATTGCCTGCCTCTAATTTAATCCCTCCCACCATGAATCCTACCTCACCAAACTCTATAGGAGTGCGGGTGCCTGATTGTCAGATTGCACAAGAAATTTTGAGTCAAACGGGCCCTTTAGCTACTACTAGTGCTAATCTTACTGGTAAACCACCTCTAGAAACTATGACAGCAATAGAAAAAACTTTTCCTCAAATTCTTGTTCTTGATTGCCCTGATTTAGAGGTAAAAGGTAGTAGTATCCCCTCAACCGTAGCAAAATGGAGTGGAGAAAATTGGGAAATTTTGCGTCAGGGAAAGATTAAAGAAATTAAATTATGAATGAAATAGAAATTCTCGAAGAAAAACTGAAATATACTTATCAAGCATACCAAATGGCTGGGATGATGAGCCGCTTTAAAGCTGGTTTTTTAGGTCGAAGTGCTCATGAATTACGATCTCCTGTTAGTAAGCTAACTAGTTTACATCAGATTATTTTATATGATCTTTGTGAAAGTCCAGAAGAAGAACGTGAATTTATCTCTGAAGCTTATCAAGCTGCTCGTAAATTAATTCAACTTCTTGATGAAGTTATTTTGGTATCTAAAGTAGATTATGGCGGGATTAAAATGGAACTAATACCTAAAAAATTATCTTCTATTTTTAATACAATCTATTCTTTAACTTATTTACAGGCTAATAATTATAATATAAAATTGGAAATATCTTCTCCTAATCCCGATATTTATGTTATGGTCGATGAAAAAAGATTTCAACAAGTCTTATTGAATCTCATAGATACGGCTATTACTTATACGAAAAAAGGTAAAATTTCTCTAGGTTACGATCCTTCTATAGTTGATGGTTTACTCAAAATTAATCTAGATTTACCTTGCCATTATAGTATTTGGAGTGAAACTGTTGATTTATTGGAACAATTACCACTGTCAGATATTTCTCACGATCAGATTAAGTCTTTTTCTCAACAAATCGATTTCTCTCCCGGAATGAAGCTAATGTTATCTCAAACATTATTAGAAGCAATGGGGGGTACTTTGGTAGTAGAAGATCAAAATCTCCAATCTTCTGTTGATAATTCTGAAATTACACGGCTACAATGTTTGATTCCTGTTGTTGAGGGTAAAAATTCTTTTCCTGAATTGGCAGAGGATTAGCTCCTAAGGAATTGTATAGTACCATTGTAGTAGTTGAGTTTTCCTCAAAACCAATGCGTTTGTAAAATTCTTGTTTATAGGTAGTCATTAAATATACTCTTTCTACTCGATTCAGCAAAGGATGAGCTAATACTGTTTCTACTAATTTCCGCCCTAATCCACAACCTTGATAATCTGTGTGGAGAATTACATCCCAAATTGTGCCTCGATAAATGCCATCAGAAGTTGCTCTGGCGAAACCTATCATTTGTTTCTTATCCCAAACAGTTATGACTGGGTTACTGTTAGTTATAGCAATTTCGAGATCTTCAATTTTTCGATCTTGTGCCCAATGGGCAGTGAGAATGAATAAATTTTGTAGTTGTTTTAGATCTACTTTGGACTTATCAGCACAAAATTGAATATGACGGTAATCAGTTTTGGTAGGCATGGTGTTTTCGCTCTCTTAAATCAATGATAATGTTTACTAAGAAATTACTAAAGTCAAATAAAATCAAGTTTGTAGTGCCACTTACTGTCAAAAAAAATACTACTACTTTTATTATTACTTTCTAAATTTTCCAGTAAAGGTGTAGAAATTTTTCCTTATCACTTCAATTAGAAATACTAATGAGTCTGTAGTAGGATCTTTCTGGATTTAGAATCACATTTTACTGACTTAATCAAATTGTAGCAAAATTTACCGAAAATGCAACCCCTTTATGAGATAAAATTGTCTGGATTTCTTGACATTGATGTTTATACTAATTTGTCTATAATAATGATAGAGTTGAAAAATCTTAAATCTAGGATAATTAATCACAATTTATTTTCCCTACTCTCGTCTATCAACTTCTAATTCTCCCATCTCTCAATTATCCATCTCTATCATAATTAAGGGAAAAATGAGATTACTATTGGGATTCATAATCAGAGTTGGAGGAATTTTAATCGACATAATTTAAGAGAAACAAGCAGATTAATACATTGAGATAGGAATCAAATTGAGATGATGAGATGTTGCTGATTAGTTATAACTTTTGATAATGGAAAATAGCTTGAGATTCTGTGAATGGAAAAACTAAACTCTAGATTGAATTATTGATTAAATTAGTTAGTCTTGGTGATTGTTTTTAGGAAATTATAGAGTTGCTAATAAGTTATTATTGATAACTTTGATAGCTATAGTTGTATTTTTTGGAAATCTTGATGATATTTTTCTAGAAGTTAAGAAATGGAAATTGTAGAAGATAAAGTTAAGAAGTTTTTTATTTTTACTAATATTTAAAATTATAATCTATCTCTAGGAATATTTTGTCCTTCTAGTTACAATCTGCTTTGATTTCTGCCAAAGTTCATTATTTTTTTAACAATATCATAGCTTTGAGAAAAAAAATCTAATGCAAAATAATCACAATAATCTAGAAAATTTTAATGAGGAAAATTGAATTCTAGAAATATTAACTTACAAAATAATCTTTTAAAAATCCTTATCAAAAGTATACTCAAAATCAAATTTTAAGGAGAGAAATCAATCTTATCACAAATTTATGTTATTATAGAAGAAAATATAATTAACCTCAAATTCAAGATTCTGTCTTAGTAGCTATCAATATATTTGTTATGGTAAAATTTCATAAATACCATCTACTAAAATTTACTACTACAATTAATTAATACTAATTAACTGTATGAATACATTGAATTAATGGTTTTAAATAAATGATTTTATGAACTTCAATAGTAGTTTAAAATCAATAGTCACATTTTCAATGATATAAAAATAAATTTAAAATAATAATTTAATATGAACTATTGGCAATCAGGGAAAAAATTAAAAAACGGAAAATATATAATTGAAGGAATAATTGGCATAGGTAGTTTTGGTGTAACTTATCGAGGGAAAGAAGAATCTTCAGGGAAATTAGTAGCGATTAAAACACCTAATAATTTTATTAGGATGAAGCAAGACTTTGCAAATCACCAAAATCGATTTAGAGAAGAAGCTTTTAGTTTAGCAAAATGTAATCATCCTCATGCTATCACTGTAAATGATGTATTTGAAGAAGAAGAAGAAAATTTATGGTGTATGGTGATGGAATATATTGAAGGCTATAACTTAGGGAAATATGTTCGAGAAAAAGGGGTTTTATTAGAAGATGATGCTATAAAATATATCAGACAAGTAGGAGAAGCATTATCATATTTTCATGAAAAAGAAATGTATCATCTCGATGTAAAACCTATAAATATTTTTTTAGATTCACAAGAGTCAAACGCTACTTTGGTAGATTTTGGTTTTGCAAGAGAATTTGTTCAAGATAAGACTAAGATTCAAACTAATGCAACTATAGATTATTATGCACCCATCGAACAATATGAGAAAAAAACCCCCAGAAGTTTTTATACAGATATTTATTCATTAGCAGCAACTTTGTATTATCTTCTAACAGGAGAAAATCCTATCCCTACAGAAATGCGAAAATATGGTGTAGATTTAATTCCGCCAAAACAACATAATTCTAGAATTAGCTTACACGTTAATGAAGCTATTCTTAGAGGAATGAAATTAAGACCTGAAAATCGCCCTGAATCTATGTTAGCTTGGTTGGAATTATTGATTAAAGATGTATCGGTAATGTTTTATCCCAATGATTTTTATAATGAAAGAAAAAAACCAAATACCGAAAAACCATCATCTAATCAAAATTCTGGAGTATTCGGATGGATTAGAAATCTGTTTCCACCTAATAGCGAAGTGAAACTGAATTCGGAAGTAGGTATGGATTATGGCGGTTTACAAGATTTATTAGCAAAACACGAATGGAAGCAAGCCGATCGAGAAACAGCTAATTTGATATTTAAGTTGGCAAAGAGAGAAAAGGATGGATGGTTGAATAAAAATTCAATTAATCGCATTCCAGTAATTGATATTCACACTATTGATAAGTTATGGGAAAAATATAGTGAAGGGCATTTTGGATTTTCGGTACAAAATCGTATTTATCAAAGCCTTGGTGGCACAAATATTTATAATGAGGAAACTTGGGAAGCTGTGGGTAGTAGATTAGGTTGGTATGTTAATAATAAATGGTTATTGTATAAGGATTTAAATTTTGATGGAAATAATGCACCTGAAGGGCATCTTCCTGTATTAGTATATGGTTTACGTCTTATTTCTGTTCGGGCTTTTGCTTTCATTACTCTATTATCTAAAGTGAAATAAATGTTATGCAATCAAAAGTTTTATTTCATAGGATTGTGTTCTACTGCTCATAAGATTTCTGAGCAGTGATGAGTGCCTATTCTTATAGAATTTATCTAATCTTTACTAGATTATTTATTTAGCTAACCAACGAGCGGCATCTTTTGCATGATAAGTTAGAATTAAATCTGCACCGGCACGCTTAAAACTAGTTAAAGTCTCTAGAGCAACTTTTTCTTCATCAATCCAACTATTTAAGGAAGCAGCTTTTACCATTGAATACTCTCCAGAAACATTATAAGCAGCAACAGGTAAATTAGTCATTTCCTTCACTCTCCAGATAATATCCATATAAACTAATGCTGGTTTTACCATAATCATATCAGCTCCTTCTTGCACGTCTAATTCTACTTCTTTAAGGGCTTCACGTGCATTTCCAGGATCCATTTGGTAAGTGCGTCGATCCCCAAATTGAGGGGAGGAATCAGCGGCATCTCGGAAAGGCCCATAATAGGAAGAAGAATATTTAGCCGCATAAGATAAAATGGGAATATCATTAAAACCTGCTTCATCCAAAGCTTCTCGAATAGCTCCAACAAAACCATCCATCATCCCTGAAGGCGCGATAATATCAGCACCGGCTTTAGCTTGAGATACGGCAGTTTTCTTAAGTAGTTCTAAAGTAGGATCGTTTAATACTCTTCCTGTCAAGTCCCCTACTTCTAAATAACCACAATGGCCATGATCTGTATATTCACATAAACAAGTATCCACAATCACAATTAAATCCGGTACGGCTTCTTTAACGGCAGTAGCAGCTTTTTGGACAATACCACAATCATGCCACGCACCAGTTGCATCTTTATCTTTGGATTCGGGAATACCAAAGAGAATAATGGCAGGAATGCCTAAATCATAGACTTCCTTTGCCTCTTCCACGATTTTATCCACGGAGAGTTGGTAAACTCCAGGCATGGATTTTACCTCTACGGCAACGGATTCTCCGGGCACTGCAAATAAGGGATAAATTAAATCGTTAGTTGTAATAATTGTTTCCCTCACCATGCGGCGTAATTGAGGGTGTTGACGAAGACGGCGGGGGCGATGAATTGGAAACATAATCTTTATCTTAATTTTTAATATGTATTGATTTTGCTCTGTATTATTTAGTTTAGACTGATTTGAGTCGATGATAATTTTGTTAAATATTTCTTAACTTTAATTCTTAAGTTTAATTTTTCATGCGTGTTATTATTCAAAAGGTTAAATCTTCTCAAGTCGAAGTTGATGGTGAGATTATTGGTAAAATATCCCAAGGTTTGAATCTACTTGTGGGAATTGCATCTAGTGATACTTCATCAGAAATTGATTGGATTGTTCAAAAGTGCTTGAATTTACGTTTATTTGCAGGAGATAATGGCGAAAATGGTTGGCAAAAATCTGTATTAGATATTGGTGGGGAATTACTGGTGATCAGTCAATTTACTTTATATGGTGATTGTCGCAAGGGCCGTCGTCCTTCTTTTAGTAATTCTGCTTCTCCTATTGTAGCACAACCGATTTATGATCAATTGGTGGCTGAGTTTAAAAAGAGTGGTTTGCGGGTGGAAACTGGTAAGTTTGGGGCGATGATGCAGGTTAGTATTGAAAATGATGGGCCTGTAACTTTGTTATTGGAAAGAGAGGCTAATTAAATTCTGTGTTAGTACCTCTTTGTTTGTTCATAAGGACAAAAGTTATTCGATAACTAGTTTAACTTGTATAACATTATTAACGAAACGAGCAAGAGTTATTTTTTTTAGACTATTATTATTGATCAATGGTGATTTTCTAAAACAATTTTTTCTCGAAAAACATAACTTCTTCGATGTAAATCTTCAAAATTACCACCTCCATGTAAAAATATCGGTGCAAGGTTTGCTTTTTCTTTAAGTTTTGCTTTAGAAAAATCATCAAGACTAGTGGCATAATTGATTTTTATTCCCAAAACATTTGTTAAATAAAAAATCTCTCCTAACCAAATGAGATTATCTCGAAGATTATAATGTTTAGGATAATCTAATAGGGCACACTCTTTAAATGATGATAATTGTTCTATATTTTGATGTAAGATTCTTTTAAATTCTTCTATCTTAGAGCTATTAGATAATTCAATCATTTCTTTAATCTTCCCTTCATTCTTTTTACTTTTAATAGTAAATAACGCTTTGAATACAAATATCTTTTTTCAAGTTCTGACATTTTAATCCATTCTTGATACTTGTTCATAGTATATTTCGTGAAAAAACTTACCCATTGTTGGGTGATTTGTTCTTCCGTAAATTCTTTAGCTCGTTTTTTGCCATTTTCTATCATTGATAAATAAAGTTTAGGATTATTTTTTAATTTTCTTATTGCTTCAATTGATTCATCTAGGGAATTTACAGTTAAAAAATCTAATTCTGATTTTTTCAAACTTAGATAAGCCGATTCAGGGGCTAGAATTCCTGGCACTAATCCACGCCAACAATTGATCAATTTACTAGCTGGTTTATGGCCATAGCTCTTTCCATCAAAGCTGCGAACTGCCAGAATAAGATCTAGATTAGTATAATCATTCCACTTATTTTTATCAAAAATGGGATACCATTGACATCCTTCTTTTCTTACAAGATCTACCCAATTTTCAGATAAAAGTTCTGGTGCTAAATTATATTTAGTACCTAAAAAAGCAATATTTTCTACTAAAGAATGTCTCTCTATGGATCTTGGAGTTAAATTAGGTTGAGGCCAAGGATGAACATAATAAGGATTCCAAAGTGAATTATTCAAATTCTCTACATCTGTTGGATTTTGAACTACATTTATATGAGCTGATGGATGAAACTCTCTATCACCTTTAGCAGAAATTAACATAGTTTTCCCTAAATATGGAAATTTATTTCCTAATGTATCCCTATCTGCAATCACTATTCCTTGTTTGGGCATATCTTTTACTATTTCACAAGGAAAATCTAATTTTTTTAGATTTAAATACGTATTAACAATCCAAAATGTAAAATTATTGGAAATCCCAATCCATTTTTGAGAATCTTGATTAAAAAGGTAATGCGTCTCTATATTTGGAGCAAAAAAATAGATTTTGTTCATCAAGTTTTCCAATCATTATAACTGATTTTAGCTTAAAGTCTAAGAAAGTATTTTGTCAAGGTAGCTGGTAATATAATTTGTTTGATTAATATATGAAGTTATACTACCAAAGTTTGAAATAAATATTTTAGCTTATGGCAATCACCAATTAGATAGCTCAAATTATTATTATTACGTTACATTTACAGGGTTCATTAAAAAAATATAGACTGCATATTAACTTAAAAAAAAATAATATCGGTTTCTTTTAAATTACTTTTTGGCTTAAACACCTTAAACATTATTTAAATACTTAGTTGTTTGTAAAAAAAATACAGTATTTCTTCAAGGGTTTCTTCTGGTGCTTCTTCGGGTAAAAAATGACCACAATTAATAGCTTTACCTTTGACATTAATAGCTTTTTGTTGCCAAATTTCTAAGACATTATATTTACGTTCTATTAAACCTTTTTTACCCCATAAAACCAGCATAGGGCATTGAATTTTTGACGATAAATCCATATAATCATGTTCTAAATCGATTCCAGCAGCAGCCCGATAATCACAACAAGTGCTATGAATAGTCTCAGGTTTTTGGAAACAACGGATATATTCTGTTAAAGCTTCCTCAGTAAAAGCACTAAAATCTTTCCCCCAACTTTGTAAACAATTGCGCAGAAAAAATTCAGGATTTCCTCCTATTAAAGTTTCTGGAAATGGATAGGGTTGGATGAGAAAAAACCAATGATAATAACTACTAGCAAATTCTTTATCAGTAGTTAGGTACATATCATAGGTAGGCACAATATCTAGTACTATTAATTTCTTCACTTTTTGGGGATAATCTAATGCTAAACGATGAGCAACTCTACCACCTCGATCGTGCCCTACTAAATAAAATTCATCATACCCTAATTGAGCCATAACTTCTACTTGATCACCAGCTAAAGTTCGTTTAGAATAATTACTATAATTGCTATTTCCTAAAGGCTTAGAACTATCACCATATCCTCTTAAATCAGTAGCTATTACTGTGAAGTTTGATGCTAAATCGGAGATGATTTTATGCCACATAAAATGGGTTTGAGGATAACCATGCAAGAGTAATACAGGGAAACCATTGCCCCCTTTAATTAAGTTTATTTTGGCATTTTTTGTATTAATAAATTGGGATTCAAAATTGATCATTATTAATAATTATCTATATTTTTATTAATCATTTTTTTATTAAGAAAAATTCAAATTCAAGTTCAAATTCAAAACTAAATTATTCACTACAAATTACTAAAGTTTCTTCGCAAAGATTTAAACCAAAATCTAAATCATTGCTTGGATTATTGTTGTTATTATTATCGATAACTGATTGATTAGGAGTAATTTTCTCTTCCGTATTAACTTCTTGAATATTATTAGAATCATCAATGATTTCTGCTTTACTTAATAAATCCTCTACATCTATGCCAAACTGTGAAATATTTTTCCCTCTAGTCATAGGACGATTAGTTGAGCGAGAAGCTACATTAAATAAATCCTTTAATACCTGATCTGGATTGTCATTATGCTGAAGAGTCAATAAAATTCCATTAGTTTTACATTCATATTCCGTAGATTCATACAGTCTTTCTACTCTATCAGCGACACAGATAATGTTATATGCATTAATTTTTCCCGTAGAAATATACCTAAGATTTCTAGCATCTGAATGTTGTTGAAATCTAGCAGTTACCGCATTACAACGACTTTCAGGATTCCAACCACCGCTGGAAAAATAATTACTACGCCAAACAATTAAGGGAATTTGACCTCTATAAGTATTAACTATTGTAGTAGGAGCACCTTCATAATAAATACAATCGTATTGATTCTTACTAGCTTGGTTATAATTAGAATGATTTTGAGCGAAATTAGGAAGGGAAATACCTAAAATTCCCAAGATTGTAGTAGTGCTAAGTATGAGTTTTTTAAAGCAATTTTTCATTGTTTTTAGTCTCCCATTTAAATTTTTTCAAAACTTATTACTCAATATTATGATTCCTCCAAATTTGGATGCAGTAACATTTTTAAACAAATATTCGATTTTAAATTTTAATTAATTTTTAATTAATTTCCTTTAACAAAGGTGCAGCATTTAATAACTTTTGGGTATAAGGATGTTCAGGTTTGGTAAAAATTTTGCCTGTATTAGCAATTTCTACAATTTTTCCTGAATTCATTACGGCAATTCGATCGCACAGGAATCTAGCAACCCATAAATCGTGAGTAATAAACAAATAAGTTAAAGAGAATTCTGATTTCAATTTTAACATTAAATCCAGAACCTGAGTTTGTACCGTGGCATCCAACATACTAACAGGTTCATCACAAATTACTAATTGGGGGCGAGTAATTAAAGCACGTGCAATCGCCACTCTTTGTTGTTGACCGCCTGATAATTCCTTTGGATAACGATTATAATAGTCTGTAACGGGTATTAAACCTACTTTCTCAAGCATTTCTTCTACGATATTTTGGGCTTCTTTTCCCTTGGCTACTTGATGAATATACAAAGGCTCGGCAATATTTTCACCGACTTTCATCATAGGATTTAAACAAGCGTGGGGATCCTGGAAAATCATTTGCATCATACGGCGATTGCCTCGGACTTCTTGAGGTGGAAGTTTAGTTAAATCTTTCCCTAAAAACTCTACTGCACCAGAGGTTGCATTAATTAACTGTAATATGGTTCGAGATAGGGTACTTTTACCACAACCTGATTCTCCTACTAAACCCAATATTTCACCGGGGTAAAGCTCAAAGTTTACGCCATCTACTGCTTTAATTACTTTGTTATTAGATTTTCCTAAAATTTGTTGGAAAAAATTTCCTTCTAAAACATAATGCTTTTCTAAATTAATAATTTTCAATATTGGTTGTGATTCTAATTTTAATTCTTTTTCTACTTTGTTATCAAGATTTTCTTGTTGCTTTTCTTCTTTTTCTTCATCTACTTGCTGAATGTGTAAGGCTGATTCTAATAAGGATTTAGTATATTTTTCTTGAGGATGATGGAAAATTAACTTCACTGGACCTGTTTCTACAATCTTGCCTTTATTCATCACCGCAATGCGATCGCAATATTCCCCTACCATAGCCAAATCGTGGGAAATCAATAATAAAGCCATATTATATTCATCGCACAACCTAGTTAATTCATTTAAAATCTCAGCAGAAACCGTAACATCGAGGCTAGTAGTAGGTTCATCTGCAATAATTAATTTAGGATTGAGAAGTAAAGCTAAGGCAATAGATACCCTTTGACGCATACCACCACTAAATTCGTGAGGATATTGTTGCCATCGCTCAGCAGGAATTTTCACTTTATCTAAAACTTCAATAGTTCTTTTTTTCGCATCACTACGGGATAAATTAGGGGTATGTGCTAGGAGAGTTTCGATACAATGTTCCCCGATGGTCATTAAAGGATCTAAACGAGTCATGGGATCTTGGAACACTAAAGCCACTACTTCCCCACGAAATTCACGTAATTCAGCAGGATTTAAATTAAAAATCGACTTCCCTTGAAAATTCACTGTTCCTTCAATCTTAGTACCTTCAGGCATTAAACGCATAGTTGCCCTACCTAAAGTGGATTTACCACAACCAGATTCCCCTACTAATCCCAATTTTTCACCGGGATTGAGGGTAAAAGAAACATCATCCACAGCCCATTGTGACTGTTGAGCTTCAGTAGTATCATCTTTGGAGCGGGAGTTAGGATAGGCAACTCGTAGATTTTCTACAGATAATAGGGCTTGATTCATGGGTTTTTTCTTCTAATTGTAGATTATAAGGTGACTAGAAAGGTGGTAATTTTAGCATATAATAATGGTAATTGGGGGATTGTTAAAAGAGTATCAATCAATTTTTCCATCGATTATTTTGCCTATCCATTAACTGGCAGAAGTTTAATCTAATTCACAAATTAGCTGTTGGTTTCTATTTTTTTAGCTGATATTGAGTTTGTTTCTCCATCCTTAGCCACTACTAATATCACTTTTCCAAAAGTCTGATAGACTTAGTTGAAGAGGAGACAAGGGAGATAAGGGAGACAAGGTGGACAAGGGAGATGGGTTTTGGGTTGGGAATCAGGAGGTTTTGGATAGCTTTAAATCTATCATCATTTTAGAAATTTGGTATAAAGTAATTTTTCGGAATCTATTAGAGGAAAACAGAATCAATCTTGAACCAAAAATGATTAATAGATGAAGACCCTCAATATAAAATTTTAGGTAAAAAATCAAATCAAATAATCTATAATAATTTGTTATTTTGAAATGCAGGTATTACTTCTTTAGCAAAAAGTTTCATAGAAGCCGTAGCATTTTCTACTGAAATAGTATTAAAATTAACCTGCATAGATGCGTATTCAAATCCACCAACAGTCTCATAGTAGTGATTAATTACCTTTCGTAATTGTTCAGGAGTCCCAATCCAAGCAGCACCCTTTTCTACCTGAGACTCAAAAGTTTCCTTCTGTAGTGAAGCTATAATTTTATCATAGCCTACATAATCAGCCGAACAAGTATCCACTAACCAATCAGAAGCCGCATCTACCAAAGAATTCAGATATCTATTCAATGGTTCACGAGCAATGGAGATCGCCTCCTCTACTGTTGATGCACAATACATATGAAAAGCCAACATTACTCTACCTTTACCAGGATACCCTGCGGACTTCCAAGCATTTCGATATAACTCTATTAACTCTGCCATTTTCCCTCCCGCTAAAGGAATCGCCATTACTCCATAACCTTTTTTTCCTGCATTAACAAAAGATTCTGGTGTTGCAAGAGCTGCGATCCAGAAGGGAGGGTGAGGTCTTTGACTAGGACGAGGTAGAGAAGTTACTCCATCAAAACTGTAAAACTTACCCGCCATTGTGACATTTTCTTCTTTCAACAGATAGCGTACTTGTTCTATTCCCTCTTCAAAGCGTGCGCGACTCTCATTTAAATCTATTCCAAATCTAGCAAATTCATGGGGCAGAAATGCACGGGCAAAACCAACTTCTAAACGTCCATTAGAAATGGCATCTAACATCCCAATCTCTCCAGCTAATTTGAGTGGATGATTAAAAACAGGTAACACGGCTCCAGTAATCAGCCGAGCTTTTTGAGTTTTTTGTGATGCTGCACTCAGAAAAAGGAGTGGATTAGGACTGTACCCTCCATATGGATGGAAATAGTGTTCGACTATCCTAACATTAGTATAGCCTAATTCATCACACAAACTTACTAGGTGAAGAGCTTCATTAAAATACTGTGCTCCTGATTTCTGTTCAGGGCTAACATTAGGGAAAAACTGTATACCAAATTCCATTTATTTTTTCTTTGTAGTAATAGTTGTTTTTGTAGTAATAGTAGCTTCAATTTCAATGTCTAATTCTGAGCGACATATATCACAATTTAAATATATGACTTTAGCACTATTAGGGAAATTATTCTCAACCATCTGTTGAATAACTGGTAAATCGGAGGGATTACGAAGGTAAATAGTAAAAGTGTGATAATACAGTGTTGAATCTTTGAGAGCTTTGTTAAAACCCATCCTTTCTAATACTAGATTCATATTACTTAAAGTCACTTCAAACTGCCTGCCAATATCACCTTGGCCTATAGATTCATGACCTTTGATACTTGCGGTGCCCGATAAATAACCAATATGCTCACTATTGAGTGTCACCACTGTTCCTCTAGCAAAACTTGGTGAACGTGGCCCATACCGGTCCGGATATTTGTAGGCAGATACCTGTTCAGGATTTTCCACATTCGTGATGTTTTCCTTGACTGCAATAAAATATATTGCATAAGTATCATCAGCAATTCCTACTCCGGTTCCTGCTGGTAATTTTACCTCAAAATCTGCTCCATAAAAATGTTCAAATGCCAGAGATCTACCTTTACAAAAGGACTGGTAATTTTCCAAACCTCTACTTTTATCATTAATATAGGGGACATAGTTCCAAATTCGACACAAATTCCAGCCTTCAGTTAGTTTTAGCAGATTCACGTAAATATCAAAAATAGTCCTTTCTAGGGGATAATTTATTGGCTGCGTTGAAGCACCTATTAACTTTTGTGTATCAGTTTCTAACAGATGAAAATTTTGTTTGCTATAAACTTTCCCTCGTTCTTCTTGGTAGTGACTGATTGATTCTTCTTTGAGGATAGGAATCTTTAGATATAAATCAACTCCGTTTATGGTAGAAATGCAGCAAGTTTGCTTTTGCCCAAAATAAATACTCATATCTTTTTAAGATTATGTTTATTTTTTATCGTTATCATCTTTTTTTTTTACATTTTATGTGATTTATTATCATTTAAGTTTTTTTTCCAAACAAAAAGTGTACTTCATAAAAATTTAAAGATGGATTTGCTTAAATTATTAATGGTTATTCTACACCTTTTGATAATTTTGTCAACTCCTCTACCTGAATCTCAGTGACTTTCATTCATAGCATTATTTGACAATAACCATTGACAACGATCGATAATCCTCTGAATTTCCTCTCGAAGAGAAACCAACCTTGCTTCAGTTGTAGCACTACTTCGTGAAGTACGTAAAAACATCATAGTAGTTGCCATCAACCTTAAAGAGCGATGATTTTCAGTTTGTAAAGATTGCCATCTAGGTAATATTTCTGAATCTAAACCTTGACTATTTAAAGTTAAAATCTTATCCTGATGAAAGCTTTGAATTTTCTGAAATTGTTGCTCTAACAAAACAACATCTGGATGAGGTAACTCAGTAGATTCTCGTAAATTAGACACTAACTCGAGAAACTCTTGATAACATTGGTAGTGGGATCGTGGTAGCATAATTAACTAAATTTAAGATATAATTTGGTTAAATGGTGTTATCTAGCATACAACTAGATTTTGTACCTCAAAACAAAGATTGAGATCGCAACAAATTTTTAGCAAACTAGCTAGAAATTAGAGAAATATTAAAATATAAATATTCTAACTCTAAAAAATATCTTAAATTTTATCCATTTCCAATCAAAATAACTAGCCCCCATAGCCAATTATGAATGCTACCGCCGCTGCTATATCTAAATCAAAAGCTAGTCTTGAGCTACCTGACTGGCTAGAAGAATGCTTAAAAGCCTCGGACACTACTAAAACAACCAGTGACAATAATGACAATTGTCTAATATGTAGTGCGTTCAAATTTGCCTACCAACTCCATGAAGGGCAATATCGCAAATCAGGAGAACCCTATATTGCTCATCCCATCGCCGTTGCAACTTTATTACGGGATTTAGGAGGAGATGGCCCCACTATTGCCGCAGGATTTCTCCACGATGTGGTAGAAGATACAGATATTACTTCTGAACAAATAGAAGAAAAATTTGGTCAAGAGGTAAGGCTACTGGTAGAGGCAGTTACCAAATTATCTAAATTTAATTTCTCTAGCAAAACTGAACGTCAAGCTGAAAACTTTCGCCGAATGTTTATGGCAATGGCTCAGGATATCCGAGTAATTGTGGTGAAGTTAGCTGACAGGCTTCACAATATGAGAACTTTACAATATCTTAAGCCAGAAAAACAACGAGAAATTGCCTTAGAAACTAGAGAAATTTTTGCTCCTTTAGCCAATCGTTTAGGTATTTGGCGTGTTAAATGGGAATTGGAAGATTTAGCTTTTAAATATCTCGAACCGGAAGCTTTTAGGGATATTAAAGAATTAGTTGCCGACCGAAGAGCCGATCGCGAAGCAAGAATCAATCAGGTAGTTGATTTACTACAAAAGCGTCTTAGCCAATTATCCATTAATGTTTTGGAATTGAAGGGAAGACCAAAACACCTTTATGGGATATATCATAAAATGCAGCGTCAACATAAACAATTTAACGAAATTTATGATATTGCTGCTTTACGAATTATTGTAGAAACTAATGATGAGTGCTATCGTGCTTTAGCAGTAGTTCACGATGCTTTTAAACCTATTCCTGGTCGCTTTAAAGATTATATTGGTTTGCCTAAACCCAATCTTTATCAATCTCTACATACTTCAGTTGTGGCTTTAAATGGTCGTCCTTTAGAGATCCAAATTCGCACTCTAGAAATGCACCAAATTGCTGAATATGGAATCGCTGCTCACTGGAAATACAAGGAAACTGGCGGTTCTAGTAACTTTAATATGAAGTCAAATGATGAAAAATTTACCTGGTTAAGACAATTACTAGAGTGGCAAAAGGAGTTGAAAGATGCCGATGAGTATGTAGAAGTTCTGAAAAATAACTTATTTGAAGATGATGTTTATGTGTTTACTCCTCATGGAGATGTGATTCCTTTAGCTGCAGGTTCAACTCCAGTAGATTTTGCTTATCATATTCATACAGAAGTTGGTAATCAAATGAAAGGAGTTCGGATTAACGATCGTTGGTCGGTGGTTGATAAACCTTTACAAAATGGGGATATAGTAGAAATAATTACCAGCAAAAATAGTCATCCAAGCTTAGATTGGCTAAATTTTGTTGTCACTCCAACAGCCCGTACCAGAATTCGTCAATGGTATAAACGCTCTCATTATGAAGAGAATCTCGCTAGAGGGCAAAAATTACTAGAAAAAGAATTAGGGAAAAGTGGACTGGAAGCTTTACTTAAATCTGAACAAATGCAAAGCATTGCTGTTAGATGTAATTATCAGAAGGTAGAAGACTTATTAGCAGCATTAGGTTATGGAGAAGTAACTTTAAATCAAATAGTCAATAAGTTACGGGAAGATATTAAAGCCAAGCAAACAGAAATAACTTTTACTAATAGCATTGAATCAGAGGTATTATCTCCTCCCCAAAGCCAAACTCGCAATCATCCATCAGAAGCTCCAAGTTGTGCCAATTCTCCCATTGCTGGAGTTGAAGGAATGCTTTATCACTGTGCTGGCTGTTGTAAGCCTCTACCTGGTGAGCCGATAATAGGAGTTGTTACTGTGTCAAAGGGAATTTCTATTCATCGTCAAGAATGCCCCAATGTTGAAAATAACCCCGGAAAGCCTCTGATTCCTGTAAGTTGGAATCCTGTGAATCAAAATGGAAGGAGTTCTACTTATCCTGTGGATCTTCAAATTGAAGTTCTTGATCGAGTTGGTATTTTTAAAGATATTTTAGGACGTTTGAGCGATCGTAATATCAATGTTAGTAATGCCAGCGTTAAGACTAGTTTTAGTAAACCTGCAGTTATTTCTTTAACTGTAGATTTGCGCGATCGACAACAGCTAGACTATATTATGAATCAAATTAGGAATATGAGCGATATTCTCAATATCCGTCGCGTCAATTAGAACCCATTAGAAGAAAATAGGGAGAAAAATCTTAGTTAAAATTTCTCCCAGTTAACCTTGAATCTTTTCAAATATCCCTTAGCTAATTAAACAGCAGCTGGTTGAGCTTCAGATGTTGCTTCAACTGCTACAGGATATACACTAATTTTCTTACGCTTTTTATCCTTGTATTCAAAACGAACCACACCATCAATCAAAGCGAATAAAGTATCATCATTGCCACGACCAACATTTTTACCAGGGTGAAATTTAGTTCCCCGTTGACGGACTAAAATGCTACCACTTGTTACAACTTGACCACCATATCTTTTTACGCCAAGTCTTTTAGAATTAGAATCGCGACCATTACGAGTACTACCTGTACCTTTTTTATGAGCCATTATTTCCTCCTTATCTTAAGATTTTAGTATTAATTGCCAATACAAAATTAATTAATAGAGACTTTTATTTGAACAATTGACAATAAAGTTAAGATATTTTTACGATACTAACTCATTACTATTGTAAAAATACTAGTTCTCTATTAGATAATTTAACTTTGTGTTGTATTCAATAGGGTATTATTTTTACCTATTTGTTGCATTGTTTTAGGGCAAATCGATCCAAATGGGAAGATCTAGATCAGATCAAAAGTATAAAAATATTTTCATTTAAACTTTTATTTCTGATCTTTTTATCCTTGATCTTTTGCCATTATAGCAAAAATAACTTAGCTATTGTGGATCTATTCTTGGGCTTCAACTTCGGCAGTTTCAACAGTTGTATCTGCTGTATTCTCTTCCGTAGATTCTTCAGTTTCTGTTGGATTATAAGCCGCTAAAACATTCCCATTCATACTAATAGAATTAATCATAAACCGAGAAAGTTCTTGACGATGCCCTCGTTTTTTACGAGTTTTCTTTTTGGGGCGCATCTTATAAACCAAGACTTTTCTGCCTCGGCGATGCTCCATTACCGTCCCTTCTACTATTGCCCCTTCGATAAAAGGAGTCCCAATAGTTATTTGATCTTCATGATGCACCAGTAATACTTTATCTATAGTATATGTTTCTTGATCATCTACATGAAGACGATCGATATCGTAAAATCTACCTGGTTCTACTTTTAATTGTTTGCCGCCTGTTTCTACTATTGCGTAAGTCATTAATTTTGTCCAAATAATATTGCCGTACAGGTAGCCGAATCTCAGATAATTCAGCTTTTAGATGTCATCAATACCCGATCCGAGCAGGAATTAGACACACAATCCCTTATTATAGGATATTTTCTTGCTTTTAGCCAAGGAATTTTTTGTTAAATTTGCTAAAAGAGAATTAAGCTACAACAGATTTTTGAGAATAACGATCAAATCAACTTTGAAAGGATAGACTTAAAATGTAATTCTTCAAAGAGAAAGATTGACCAATCTATCTTATAAATATTTGATATGGATTTTGAACAAATTAAAACAGTTATCGGTTTAATTGCAGGAAGTCTAACTACAATTGCTTTCCTCCCTCAAGTGATTCAAACTTGGCGAAGTCGATCGGCGAAGGATATTTCTTTAGGGATGTTTCTTTTGTTTTGTAGTGGTGTATTTATGTGGTTAGTGTATGGTTTTCTTGTTAATGATATACCTGTTATAGTTGCTAATGCCTTTACTTTTATGTTGGCTTTTACTATTCTTGTCTTTAAATTTAAATATGGTTAAAGTAAAACTCTTGACCATAGACATTAATTATAGCAGTAAAGTTTTTTATTCTGCTATAACTATAGTGATATTTTATTTAATAATATAATTAAACTGTAATAGTATCTGATGGAAGTAAGGATTCAATGAAAGTTTCAATTTCACTAGAAGTACTACGAGTAGCATTGGGAGCTACAGCACCATTAATTAAGGCTTCTCCAGTGAATCCAAATAAATTACGAATAATTAAAAGTCCATCACTAAGAGGTAATGCTACTCCATTACCATCAATATCTAACATATCATCTGTTGCTATTTCTAAAAATGCTTCAATTTCACTAGAAGTACTACGGATACCATTTGGATCTACAGCACCATTAATTAAGGCATCTCCAGTGAATCCAAATAAATGACGAATGATTAAAAGTCCATCGCTCAATGCTCCTACTTCTCCATTACCATCGATATCTAGGTTAAAATCTGGTAAAATCTCTAACTCAATTATTTGATCTGTGAATTGAAGAAATTCTATTTCTGTTAGTGAATCTATGCCATCTGGCCCGTTAACAATAACAGTATCTCCAGAATCATCAATGATATATTCAGTTGATGCTGCTGAGAAAACGGCTGTATCTATTCCAATACCCCCATCAAGAGTATCATTACCCAACCCACCATTAAGGGTATCATCTCCTACTTCTCCAAATAACTCATCATTGCCAGTACCCCCATTGAGGATATCATTGCCAGCATTGCCAAAGAGAGCATCATCACTGTCATTTCCATCGATGGTATCATTGCCAAAACCACCAAATAAATCACTACTACCAGAGCTACCAAGATCAGTATCTGAGATATTATCTCCTTGGATGGTAAGATCGAAAATAAAGTCGCTTGCTTGTAGTTGGTTGATACTAACTCCTTGGATCTCAACTTGGAAAGTATTGCCTGTTAAGCTAGTTGAAATGAGAGTATTACCATTAACCGTAGTATCCAAAAACAGCAATAGAGTTTCTAAATCAGGGATGCCCAGACTACTGACGTCAATGACATCTTCTCCTTGAGTAAAATCAGTTATGAGATCTGTATTACTTTCACCAATGCGTTGATAAATAAAAGTATCATTTCCAGCACCTCCAGTGAGGGTATCATTACCCGGCCCACCATTAAGGGTATCATCTCCTACTTCCCCAAATAACTCATCATTGCCAGTGCCTCCATTGAGGATATCATTGCCAGCATTGCCAAAGACATCGTCATCACCTTCATCTCCATTGATGGTATCATTGCCAAAACCACCAAATAAATCACTACTACTAGAGCTACCAAGATCAGAATCGGAGATATTATTTCCTTGGGTGCTGGTATCGAAAATAAAGTCACTTGCTTGTAGTTGAGCAACACTAAGTCCTTGGATCTCAATTTCAAATGAATTATTATCGAAGATAGTTGAAATGAGACTATTACCATTAACCGTAGTATCCAAAAGCAGCAATAGAGTTTCAAAATCTGCAATACCAACACTACTAACATCAATGAGATCTTCTCCTTCGGTAAAATCAGTTATGGTATCAAAACTACCCTCTCCACTACGTTGATAGACAAAAATATCTTCTCCAGCACCTCCAGTAAGGGTATCATTACCCGGCCCACCATTAAGGGTATCATCTCCTACTTCACCAAATAACTCATCATTGCCAGTGCCTCCATTAAGAATATCATTACCAGCATTGCCAAAGACATCGTCATCACTTTCATTTCCATTGATAGTATCATTGCCAAAACCACCAAATAAATCACTACTATTAGGAAAACCACCATCAGAATCGGAGATATTATTTCCTTGGGTGCTGGTATCGAAAATAAAGTCACTTGCTTGTAGTTGACCAATACTAATTCCTTGGATCTCAGTTTGAAATGAATTACTACCTAAGATAGTTGAAATGAGAGTATTACCATTAACTGTAGTATTTAAATGTAATAACAAAGTTTGAAAATCTGCAATACCAACACTACTAACATCAATGAGATCTTCTCCTTGAGTAAAATCAGTTATGACATTAAAATCACCTAAACCAAGACGTTGATAGATAAAAATATCATCTCCACTACCTCCAGTGAGGGTATCATTACCTGCACCACCATTAAGGATATCATCACCACCAAGGCCATTTAAAATATCATTGCCATTAAATCCATTAATCGTATCATTACCTGCTGTACCTTGAAGATTATTATTGCCATTAGTTCCATTGATTACCATTATAAATTCCCCCTTTGAGATGTAAATTTGATTAAATTAAAACGAGATTAAAAACAGAATATCTATGCAAAAAAAGATAACAAGAGACTAAAATTAGACTTTATCCTTAAATATTTTATCTTTTAGAAAACTTTAATTAGAGATATAGCAGAAAATCAATTTAATTCTACTTTAACTTAAATTAAATAAAAACTAATCTAATAGAGATAAAGTAGAGAATCAAAAATTAAAATTAAACTATAATTTATTAATTCCTTCTCCTTTCTTCTCATAATTACCCTATAAAATCATTTGTACTTTGGGATAAAATAGTCAAACCATCAGATGGAACTAAAGTATCAAGATAACTTTCAATTGCTTCAGAAGTAAAACGATTAGCATTTTCCCCAATGACACCATCAACCAATGAATTTTGAGTAAACCCAAATAAATAACGAAGAGTTAAAATTCCATCAGTCAAAGCATCTACTTCTCCATTATCATCAATATCTAAAAAATCATTATCTCTTGCCATATCTAAAAAACTTTCAATTTCACTTGGCGAAGTACGAGTAGCATCAGGAGCCAAAGCATCATTAACTAATGAATCTTGAGTAAACCCAAATAAATAACGAAGAGTTAAAACTCCATCAGTTAGAGCATCTACTGTTCCATTGCCGTCAATATCTAAGTTAATATCTTCTAAATCTAATTCTGGAAGTTCAGCACCAATCTCAAAAGTTTGGTCTGAAAATTGAAGAAATTCAAACCCTGTGAGAAAATCTATGCCATCTCGATCGCTAATGGTATCAGTAACTACAATGATATCGCTAGATTGATCAATTTCATATTCAGCAAGTGTTCCTGAAAAAATCGCTGTATCAATTCCAAGGTTTCCATCAAGGGTATCGTTGCCTTGCCCTCCAAAAATATTATCATTCCCTCCTAATCCATCGATCTCATCGTTACCTGTTCCTCCAAATAAATCATCAGGACCAAGATTTCCAGTAAATGTTTCATTAATAGTAAGAATCTGGAAGAAAAAGTCACTTGGTTGAAGCTCACTTGTACTTATCCCTTCTATTTCTAATGTAGATATAACTCCATTGGTCATGGTACTAATGATGGCATTATTATCACTGTTATCTTCTAAAAATAATGATAATGTCTGAAAATCAGGAAGTTTTATAGATTCTAAATTTATGCTATCTTCTCCTTGGATAAAATCTGTGATAGTAACATTACTTGAAATTAAAGTTTGTTCATATACAAACGAATCAACTCCAGTGCCACCAGTGAGAGTATCATTTCCGCCACCGCCAGTGAGAGTATCATCTCCGTTTTCTCCTTCAAGGAGATCATTTCCTACCCCTCCAAAGAGAGTATCACTTCCATCTCCTCCTAGCAAACGATCATTTCCACCTAGGCCTTGAATTTCATCATTACCATTTCCGCCGAATAAATCATCAATTGCAATTGTACCCTCAATAGTTTGCCCTATAGTACTTGTCTCAAAAAGAAAATCACTTTCATTCAAGTCACTTACGGTAAATCCTTCAATTTCTAAGGTAGAAACTTGTCCTCCTAATTGAGTAGTAATTGTGGCATTGTTATTATCATTATTTTCTAATAACAATAATAAAGTTTCAAAGCTGGAAAAAAACAAATTAGTTAAATCTATTTGATCCTCTCCTTGAGTAAAATCAATCAGACGATCGTTCCCTGGTGCTTGTGTATATACGAAGAAATCATTTCCAGAACCCCCGTCGAGAGTGTCATTTCCGAAACTCCCATCAAGAGTATCATTTCCTTCTTCTCCATTGAGAACATCATTATCTAGCCCTCCAAAGATAGTATCATCACCCGGTCCACCAATAAGAGTATCATTGCCGGATCCTCCAAAGATAGTATCTTCTCCTCCAAGGCCATCAAAAACATCATCATCATCAGTCCCCGGAAAAAGATCATTGCTATTAAAAAAAAGATCGTCATTATCTACTGTCATGGTAATTTTCTTCTTTAAGATATATTTGTCAACAAACAAATAAAAATATACTAAATTTATTTTTATCTCAGAATATTTTACCTTTAAACTGTCAGAATTGTCGCGAAATTTTCTTGTTACTTGTTCCTCTATGGTTGTATTTTAATTTCTAGAATCTCATAGTAAATACGTAATTTCATCTTTTTATAATTATAAGTTAGTAAAAAAAATATATTTATTCTCTAAAAAAAGAATTGTAAATATAGAGTACAATGCTTATCATTCTTCTAAGTTTCTTATTCTTTAAGAGGTTTTCAAAAATCAAACAGCTAAAAAATTATTTTTTAATACCAATTTTCAAAAAAAAAATGATAGAGTTTAGTGATTAAGGTATAAATTGAATAATCGATATATTAGTTATTATCTTCCATCATTCTTCCCATTTTCCTATTCTTCAACTCTATTAATCTTGAATAAAAATAATATTATTACTACATTATATTAGATTTATTTTTATTTTTGAGAATAAATAAGCTCAGAGGCTGCCAGTCGTTGACGGCGAATCTCTTGAAGCACAGTACCAAGTTTCTCCTCAAAAAAGGCATCACAACCAATACAGACATTAGTAAATGGATTTCCTTTCCCATCGGTAGTATGCGATCGGTCTTTAAAAATAGACCGAGACCAGCCAGCGAATTGCCCCATAGATTCAGGATCGCCTTGATTAAGGGCTTCAAAAGCGGGATGGCCTTTAAGACTATCAAGAATATCAATCAGACGTTCTTCAGTAAGATTACCTAAAGGAGCTTTAGTTTTCAAACAACAGGGATAGACAGAACCATCAGGCTCAATGGCCACTTCCGATCCCGCCCAACCATAGTTGAGAAAACCCTTACCACCAGACCAACGGGCGCAGAAATTGACATCATAATTTGCCTGAGAAAGTCCATTAAACCAAGCCCTACCTCTAGGCCAAAGCTCCCCAATCCAAAGTTCCGGCTGAGCACCAAAAAATACAAAGAAAGGCCCATCTTCTAGAGAATAATCCCGTGTTTCAGGAAGATTTATTCGGTGATCTCTAGCTGCTGCAATGGCTGCTTCTTCTACGCCATATTTTGCCATCAGGTTACGAATGCGATCCATGAGTCGAAACTTTTTATCTCCTTCCATCCCCACATGGTAATCGTCAATAGAGGCAATAGCGATAGTCCAAATACCCCGTTCCAGAAGTTCTTCAAGATAACGCTCTTGGAGAATATCTCCTGTGGTTTGCATACATAGGCGAGGTGCATTTTTGCCATAGCGACGCTGAATTGCCTCAAGAGTGGGATAGAAAAGGGGTTCACGAACGGAATCTAACAACACTTCACCTCCTGCCAAAATTAACCTTCCTCGTCGACGCTGAGGGGTGCCATCGGGATTGAGGTTATCGGGATCGAGATAGGTAAAGTCTTCTGGCAAATTTTCTACAATTTTCTCCATGGCAACTTGACTTTCACTAATAATTTGCTGTAATTCTTCCCCAAAATAGGGACGAAATCGATGGTCATAACAATGGATACATTTGCGATGACAAGCCCAAGTAATAACCCAATAGATACTTTCCATAAAGATTTAAAAAAAATAAAAATAATCTACTATACTAATTTTATTATATTTTAGAAAAAATATAGTTTTTTTCTCATATCAAATTTATTTGATACTTAAGTTAAATTGAAATCATTCTAAATCTGTTTTTTCTAAATAATGAAAAACCCTATTACGTCCAGTTTCTTTAGCTTTGTATAAAGCCTTGTCAGCACGGGATAAAACTTCATCAATACTAGAGTCTTCTTGTTTATAGGAAGTAACACCAATACTTACCGTTATTGTAATTATTTGATTTTGAGTTTCTAATAAAATATTACTAATATTTACTCGAATTCTTTCAGCTACGATCATAGCTTCAGAGATATCTGTTTGAGGCAAGCAAATAATAAATTCTTCACCACCATAACGTGCAAAGATATCTGCATTTCTCAGACAATTAATAACAGTTAGAGTCATTTTTTGAATTGCTTGATCTCCAAAAGGGTGACCATAACTATCATTTATTTTTTTAAACCGATCAATATCTAACATTAAAAGGGAAAAAGTTGTTTGATAACGCTTAGCACGAGCAAATTCTTTATCAACAAGAAGAAAAAAATGACGGCGATTAGCTACCCCAGTTAGGGGATCAGTTGTTGCTATTTTCTCTAATTCTTGTAAAGCTTTTGCTAATTGGTCTCGGGTATACTTCAATGATAAATGAATTTTTACCCTAGCTAGTAGCTCTTGAGGATGAAAAGGTTTAGTGATATAGTCTACTGCACCACGATCTAAAGCTTCAAGTAAATCCTGTTTTTCAGGACTTGCGGATACAAAAATAATGGGAATTTCCTTTAATGAAGGTTGTTCTTGTATTTTTTCACAAACTTCTAAACCATCCATTTCTGGCATTCTCAAATCCAAAAGAATTAAATCTGGTTTAATAGTACCAATTAATTCTAAAGCCTCCTTCCCACTTTGAGCAAAGATAGTTTGATAACCAGGATATTCAAGAATACTTTGTATTAATTGAAAATTTAGCTTAACATCATCTATTACTAAAATAAGACATTCTTGCGGATTTAACTGTGTCATTGTAAAATTAACAATTGTGAATCACCTCAAATAAAGAGTATAAGCAATATTAGCTTTTATTATAAGCTTCAAACAAAATACTTAAATTTTCCAGCTTCAACTTCAAGAATTTGACTATTATTGAGCCATGATCGATTAAAAGAATCTAAATGGGTTGTAGTAATTAAAGCCTGAAAACCATCTCCGATAGCACTACTCAGCTGATTTTGACGAAGAGGATCCAATTCAGCTAAAATATCATCTAATAACAATAAAGGAGGCTCTCCAACTACCTCTTCTATCAACTTTAATTCAGCTAATTTTAAAGCTAAAACTAGAGTTCTTTGTTGCCCACTGGAACCAAAACCTCTTGCGGGAATTCCATTAATTTTAAAAACTATTTCATCCCTATGAGGTCCTACCACTGTAGTACCTAATTGTTGCTCTGCAATACGACGTTGTTTAATTTTATCAATAATAGCAAGTTGTACTTCTAAAGGTTTATCTTCTAACCAATTGACATTCGGAGTATATTCTATCTCTAAATTTTCTGTTTTTCCACTAATTTTTTCATGCCATTGTTTAGCAATAGGTGCAATTCTTTTCAGAACTCTTGCTCTTCTTCTTGTCACTCGTGATCCTGTTTCGGCTAATTTACCATCCCAAAGTTCTAATTGTAATAATTCTGGGGAAGTTGAAGTTGTAATTGACTTTGCTAATTCTCCATCTTGATTAAATTTTTTAATTTGTTTTAATAAAGCATTTCTTTGTCGTAAAACCTGATTATATTGATACAAAATATAAGCATAAATTGGCTCTAATTGTACCAAAAGTCCATCTACCCAATTACGACGATATTCTGGGGATCCTCTAACTAAATCTAAATCTAAACTGGAAAATTGTACTGCATTTAAAACTCCTAAAAAATCTATTTGACGACGTAATGATTCTCCATTAATTGTAACGGTTTTCTTCCCTTGTTGCCTTAAAGTTATGGCTAATTCTTGTTGGGAAAACAATCTCTCTACAGTGGCTTTAATTTGCCCTGTGATTGCCTGTTGATTAACTAAATCTCCTGTGCGACTTGTGCGATGACTTTTGAGAGTTGAAAGTAATTCGATGGCTTCAAGAAGATTTGATTTTCCTTGAGCATTGTTTCCCAAAATAATGGTTTTTTGAGTCTTAAACTCCACCTCTTCCTCTAGATAATTACGAAATAAATGTAAGTGTAGTTTTTTGAGGTACATGAGTTTTTCTTCAGTATTTTTAACAAATTTCCCATTTAAGCATTAATTTTTTCATGGCTTTAATGTTGAATTAATTCTCTATTTTATAGATTTTCGTAACTTCTTCTGGATTAGAAAAAGTATTTAAAATTTGATCTATGCCAACTAATTCAAAGAGTATTTTTATTTGTTGATTAATTGAACAAACCATAAATTTACCTCCATTTTGATTAATGATTTTATATGCTGATAATAATGCACCTAAACCTGCACTATCGATAAAGTTAATTTTTTCCAAATTAACTAAAATATTGTTAATATTACTAGCTATTGATTCATCTATTTGTTGACAAAATTCATAGGCTAGTATTCTATCAAATATACCAGATGGTGGCGAGGGTGTAATTATTTTAAGTTTTGTATTCATAGAGTAAATATTTAAGATTTTTGAGATTAATTTATTAATGTTTTTTAAGATTTTTTTGGTCTTAATAGTAATATTTTTTATGTATTTTGGAGGATAATATAATCTCTAGTTCAAGATGATTTAAACTGTATTAGAAAATATACTAAATATTATTATACTAATTTGGATTTAGATTTACCTCTTTAAGTATTTCCTAACACTTTTAAACCCCTATTCTCTTGGACAATTTTTGGATTACAAAAGATAATTGCTTCAAATTTTGACTTAGAAATTAATACCAAGTCATGCTTCATTATCTAAAATTCAACCTTTAATGAAGGAAATCGAGGCTTAATGAAATGCACCTTGGTATAATTATTTACTCTATCTCTTAAGCATTAACTATTTTCTTTTTTAAACAAACGCTTCAATAGTTTTTCCATCTCAACCCAGACAAACATCAAAGCACTAAAACCTAAACAAATAACTAATTGTTGAATAGTTAAAACCTCTGTACCAAAGAAATTTCTCAGTTGTGGTACATAAATCAGCATTAATTGAAGAATAGTTGTCCCTAATATTGCTCCTAATAAATAAATATTACCTAAAGGATTCATTTCAATAGTTAGTTTTCTATCAGAACGTACCGCTAAAGCGTGCCCCATTTGAGCTAGACATAAGCTAGTAAATACCATCGTTTTCCAACTTCCCTCACTCCCTTGTGATTCATTAAATGACCATAACATTAAACTAATAGTAAAAATAGCAAAAACAATGCCAATTCTAATCATATAAGCTCCCAATCCTCGGGCAAAAATGCTTTCTTTCGGACTAAAAGGAGGATATTTCATAACATCAGGTGAACCGGGTTCTACTGCCAAAGCCAACGCTGGTAAACCATCTGTCACTAAATTCATCCATAAAATTTGTAAAGGAGTTAAAGGCACGTCTGGAAGCCCTAATAATGGTGCTGAGGCAATGGTTATTACTTCACCGATATTACTACCAAGAATGTATTTAATAAAGCGACGAATATTACTATAAACTACTCGACCTTCTTCTGTAGCAGCTACAATAGTGGCAAAGTTATCATCTAATAAAACCATATCACTAGCTTCTTTACTAACATCAGTACCGGTAATCCCCATAGCAATACCAATATCTGCCTGTTTCAAAGCTGGTGCATCATTAACTCCATCCCCTGTCATTGCTACGAATCGATTGTTTTTTTGTAGGGCTTTAACAATACGTAATTTATGCTCTGGAGATACTCGTGCATAAATATTTACATTTTCAACTTCTTCTTCTAATTGATTTTGGGGGATTTTTTCTAATTCTACTCCACTAAGTACTAAACTATTTTCACTACCTATTCCTAACTTTTGAGCAATAGCTTTAGCTGTAAGTTGATGATCTCCCGTAATCATTACCGTACGAATTCCGGCTTTTTTGCATTTTTCTACTGCTTCTTTCACTTCAGTCCGAGGAGCATCGAGCATTCCTACTAATCCTAACCAGATTAATTCTGATTCTGCACTATCATCTTGATGGGAATTGGGGACATTGGCAACAGGTTTATAAGCAAAACCTAATACTCTTAAACCATGATTTGCCATATCATTATTACTATTACGAACTTGAGATATTTGTTCTTCTGATAAGTTTAAAATCTCTTTTCCTAGCTGATAAAACTGACATCTTTCTAAAATTAGCTCCGGAGAGCCTTTAGTGAACATAAAATAAGTTGCTGAATTTTCATTATTTAACTCTGATAAATAGAAATCTCTTTGGGATTTTTCTTGACAAATAACACTCATTCGTTTTCTATCAGAAGAAAAAGGTATTTCACCTACTCGCTCAAATTGAGAATTAAGAGTCTTTTGTTCTAAATCTGCCTTTCCTGCTAATGCTAATAAAGCTCCTTCCGTCGGATCGCCAATCACACTCCAATCTTTTTCTTCTTGTGTTAAAGAAGCGTCATTACATAAAATACAAGCAACTAATAACCCTTGTAGTTCATCGTATTCTTGGATTTGAAATGGTTTTTCTTCTGTATTTAAAAACTCTCCATCTGGTTGATAACCTTCACCTGTTACCTTAACTAGATCTTTTAAAGTAGCTAATTCCTGAACTACCATCTTGTTTTGAGTGAGAGTACCTGTTTTATCAGAGCAAATAGTATCTACCGAACCTAAAGTTTCCACCGCAGGTAGTTTACGAATCAGAGAATTACGTTTCACCATGCGCTGAGTACCTATTGCTAATGTGACAGTAATTACCGCCGGTAAACCTTCAGGCACAACAGCAACCGCCATACTTAAGGAAACTTCTACTAATTCTTGTAGTTTACTAAAGTTACCTACTTGAATTGTTCCCCCAACTACTACTAAAGCAACTAAAATTAGAGAGCCTATTACTAAATAATTCCCTAACTGATCCATTCTTTTTTGTAAAGGAGTAGATTCATTTTCCACTGACTCCATCATTGTGGCGATTTTACCCAATTCTGTTGTCATTGCTGTACTGGTGACGATTACTTTACCACGACCTTGTAATACTTCTGTACCTGTAAATACCATACAAAGTCGATCGCCCAAAGGAGTATCTTTATCCATGCCAGAAGCTTGAGGAGATTTACTAACAGCATTAGCTTCACCAGTCAAAGCAGATTCTCTGACTTGGAGGTTAGATGCTTCAATGATTCTCCCATCGGCGCAAACTTGGCCACCTGCTTCTAAAAGCATAATGTCTCCTGGCACCAATTTAGGAGATTCTATTTCCATTCGTTGCCCATTTCTGATAACTTGCACTTTAGGAGAGGAAAGCTTTTTAAGTGCGGCTAAAGCTTTTTCTGCGCGACTTTCTTGGAAGTAACCTAAAACGCCATTGAGAATTACAATGGATAAAATAGCAATGGTGTCTTTAAAAGGAATAGAATTTTGGGGTGCATTTCCATTTTTTAAGTCGATTAAATCCAGAATTCCTGAGATAATTGCTACTGCTATTAACATGAGTAGCATAATATTTTTGAATTGATCTAAGAGTATTTCCCAAGAAGATCGACCTGCTTGCTCTTGAATTTCATTTTTTCCGTATTCATCTAATCTTTTTTCAATTTCTTCAGAATTTAAGCCTTCAGCAGGATTACTTTTTAATAATTCTAAAGTTTTATCTAAAGATTCAGTGTGCCAAGATTTGGTTTGTTTTGTTGTTTCGTCAGTTTGTATTTGAGTTTGAGTCACCATTAATCTATTGTGTCATTGATTGTTTTTATCTTGACACAATCTCTGATAATTCGCACTACAACTTATAATTAAGTAAGAATTAAGAAGAAATAAATAATAAGTAATAAATCAAATAAAATCTTAACAATCTTGAGAATTTTTCTTTACTTTATGCAAGAAAGGGAAAGTGGAGAATGGGAGAATGGGAGAGAATTTAGTATATCTTCTATTCTTACTTGAGACTTTTATTTTTACTTTTACTTAATCAAGGTTAATTATCCTAGGTTTAAAATTTTTCAACTTTATCATTACTAAAAAACTTCCTTGGCATAATTAAGAAAATAAAAAATATCTAAATTCTCCATTATTTTAATTATGTTTCGACTCAGTATAAATCAATAATTTCCTAATACCAAGTCTCGATTTTCTTGAGGAAATTGATCTATTAAAGAATTCGCCCTAGAAGAAATATCTTTGGACAAATTTTGCTTAGGAAGATTAGATTTTTGAATTACCTTTCGGAAATCATCTTTGGTTTGAGAATCAAGAAAATGTTCAGCAATTTTGATCCATTCCTGCCATTTAAAATAACGATTTTCTTTTAATTTAAAAGCTAGAATAGGAGCTTTAATTTCTAGTTGAGATTGAAAAGAATCAGCTAAAAAATCAGCCAAAACAAAACTATCTTGAATATCTCCTAAAACTTCTTGAACTTGTTTAATTTGCTCCAAATAAACCTGATAATCATCACCATAAATTTTAGTAAATAACTCCATTTGATAACGAGTGCGTTTAGCTTCTTTTCGTAAATCATGAAGAGGAGAATCTTTATCTTGTAAAAGGAGATTGATTTCTTCTAACGTCATATTTTTTCTTAATTTAACTAGAAAATTATCCTGTTGACTTTCAATTTTTGCCCCAACTAACCAACCAGAATGTAGAAAAAATTCCCCAATCTGAGGTAATAATAAATCAGGCAAAACTTCCACCATAGAAATAGAAGCTAAATCTTGATACTTTGGTTTATCTAACCATTTTTTTAAACCAATTATCAAATTCAGATAATATCCATCGATTAAAATTTTTTGTACTTCTTTAAAAGCTTCTTGACGTTGTTTTTTGAGACATTTCAAAGCTTTATTTAAAAATTTTTGTTCTGAAGAAGGTAAAACAGGTTGATATTGATGAATCAAAGTATTTTCTAAAACATCTAAATCCCTTAATTTCCCTAAAACCTTAGCTATTTTTCCTACTTTTTTATCATTAATCTCTTTGGGTAACTTAATAGCCGGGGCAAAACCCACAATTGCCGTGCGTAATCGTCGCATACCCACCCGCATTTGATGTAATTCTTCTTTATCTTTATTTTTCAAAACTTCTTTTTCATGTTTGAGGATTTTCTTAGTATGTTTAGCAATAGCTTTATAAGCCCAGTTTCCAAAGGTTGTAACATTTTTTTTTAAAAGTTTTTCCATTTGAGATCTTCCTATATTAATTAATTGATAACTTTATTATAACTTTTTCTTAATCAAAAGAGTATGGCAGTATTATGTTCATGAAAAATCAGATTGGAGAATAAGAGAATGGGAAGAATGGGAGAATGGGAGGAATGGGAGAATGGGAGGAATGGGAGAATGGGAGAATGGGAGAATGGGAGGAATGGGAGAATGGGAGGATTGGGAGATTGGGAGATTGGGAGATTGGGAGAATAGGAGGAATGGGGAGAATGGGAGGAATGGGAGAATGGGAGAATGGGAGAATGGGAGATTGGGAGATGGAGGAGATAAATAAGATAAATAAGTGGAGATAATCTATGAGATAATACGATGCTTAAGATATGATCTTCACAACGAACTCTATCATTATTTTTATAAATTGATATTATTAAGAGATAGCAAATAAGCCAACAGAAAAAAACTTAACAAATCTTGACACAAAAAACGGGACAGATAGGACAAAATCTTATAAAAAAAGAATAAAGAACTAAATATTAGGACAAAAATAATGACAATTTACTCAACCTTATTTCTAGCAGCAGCTCCCACTACTATGGAATGGAGTCCAAAAGTAGCAGCTATCATGATTATTTGCAATATTGTAGCCATCGCTTTTGGAAAATTAACCATCAAAAACCAAACTTCTGAGCCTGCATTACCATCTCCAGCACTTTTCGGTGGTATGGGATTACCAGCATTATTAGGAGTTACTAGCTTAGGCCACATTGTCGGAGCAGGTGTAATCTTAGGTTTAGGTAGCGTGGGCGCACTCTAAGATATATTCATTGGGTAATTACAGCTAATTTCTAGCTAATTTCAAAGCAAAAATTACCAACTAACTGCGGCCTAAATGCTGACTCTAGGTAGTCGGTGTTTAAAGCCGCAGAGAATCTCCCAAGAAATAGTATTAAGAGAATTAGCCCAATCATCAGCAGTAATTTGATACTCTCCATCTTGGCCAATTAAAGTTACTACATCTCCTACTTCCGCTTCAGACATACTACTAAGATCTACAATCAATTTATCCATAGTAATAGCACCAATTTGAGGCACTAATTGCCCTTTAATGATCACAGAAAGATTATTAGAAAGATTGCGAGGAACCCCATCAGCATAACCAATTGCCACTACAGCAATACGCATTTCTTCTTTACTGACGAATTGATAACCATAACTAACGCCGGTATTGGCGGGAATGGTTTTAATCTGAGTAATTCTGGCTTTTACCTTTAAAACTGGTTTAAGTTCAATTATTTTACGTAAATGTGGTGCAGGATACAATCCATAAAGTGCTAACCCAACTCTAACTAAATCGTAATGTAAGTTAGAATCTGTCAAAGTAGCAGCAGAATTAGCCATATGCAAACAAGGAAGATGAGAAATAGGGATCCTAGCTTTAATTTGCTCTATTACCTTAGTAAAACGGCGATTTTGTTCCATCATCATTGTAGTATCTGGGGAATCAGCAGTGGCAAAATGGGAATAAATACTAGCGATTTCCAGATTAGGTAAGTCATTGACAAATTCCACAAATTCAACAGCATTTTCCCAAAGTGTGCCCAAACGAGACATCCCGGTATCGATTTTTAGATGCACAGGTAAAGTTTGATTAGTAGAAGCCATGACTTGAGAAAATAACAAAGCCTGTTGAGAATTACACATAGTGGGTTGTAATTGCCAATTAGCTATGGTTTCTATTTCAGAAACAGTATTAATGCTGCTAAGAAGCAAAATCGGTGCTTCAATTCCTGCTTGACGCAGTTGAATTCCCTCTTCTAAAGTAGCGATAGCAAGAGAATAACAACCTTTTTCAAGAGCAATAGATGCAATTCTAACGGCACCATGGCCATAAGCATCGGCTTTTACCACTGCCATTAGTTGAGTTTCTGGTGATAACAAGCTTTTTATTTGTTGAATATTATGGGCTAAAGCATTGACATCTATTTCTACCCAAGCCCTTTCTCTTTGAGGGGTTTTGTTTGATAATTGATTATTTTGAGGATAAAGAATATCTGATTTTTCTTGAGTCAACATCTTGATGATTTCAATTATAAATTTAGCTATATTATTAATATTTTATCAAAGAAGTAGTTTGTTTCTATCTTGAAAAACACTGGGAAAAATGCTCTTATCTTAATAAGAGAAAAGAAAAAACAGAAATATAGGGAATAACTATTAACTTAAATGAATCA
>JANQIW010000006.1 GCA_028281945.1 Prochloraceae cyanobacterium PL24a_bin.78 | reverse complement strand
CTCCCCTTTTTAAGTCAAAAGTCTCAAGTCTCAAGTCTCAAGTAAAAAGCAAAAAATATATACTAAATTCTCCCTTGTCAACGGAAGTCAACGGAAGTCAACGGAAGTCTAAAGAAATCCCCCCATCTCCCATTCTCCCCAATCTTCCCATTCCACCCATTCTCCCCATTCCCATCATCACCATCAATCATTATCAAAAAACCATTCTCCCATTCTCCCCATCTCCCATTCTCCCCATCTCCCATTCTTTCTTGTCTCCCCATGTGTTTATTTCCCCCACTCTTCGATTAAGTCTCAAGTAAGAAGTAAAAAGTAAAAAAAACGATATAACTATTAACCTAATAATTTTTCATTAATAATTTTATTAAAAACCTTTAAATTTTTGTATAGTTTATCAAGAGTTAGATTTAATTTAATCCATTTTTCTTTGGATTTATTGGGCAGAGATTTGTAAATAAAACTACCAGAAAATAAAAGTCCAGGCACAAAAGTATTATCCAATTCTTTTAATTTTGCTTGGCTAATAACTAAATTCAATTGACAATCATCCAATTTATAAATCAGATTAACTCTCGCATGAAGAGGAGATTTCCCAAAATATTGCCAATTCCCCGGATTTAGCAAAGTTTCAGTAATATATTTTCTAGCAGTTTCATCATTCCCCGGCACCGATACTAATCGTCTTGGAGAGATATTCAAAGCTTTATAATTCAGTTGAGATTGCTTGAGGATATATCGCCGAGTAATGGCTGATATTTGATATGGGTTTCCTATATTTTTTTCAACAAAGTTAATTTTGCCGTTTTTGACAATAATAATTACCCCAGAATCAAAATTAAGTTGGAGAGAATTATGATTTACTATGGGATTTTTTGCTAATTTCCAATGCTTCGGAATAATATTTTGAGACTTAAAAAACTCTTGATTATGGGTTTTAGTATTAATTTTTGGAGCTACAAGAGTAATAGTTAAGACTTGAATATCTTGGATTTTCGTAGAAGTTTTGTTAGAAAAGACTAAATTCAGAGGTAATATCATCTTTGCTTATTTTAAAATTAGTTGTGATTAGATTTTATACTGGAATCAAGCATTAAATTGAGTGAATTTAATCTAAATAAAAACAATCAAGGTATTTATACTAGAAATTATTTTAGATTAAAGTTAGTGTCAATTAAAGTTAAATTTGCTAACCATTAGATAAAACTAAGCTCCTTTAGCAAATTTAACACAAATATGATTTAAAATTATCTCCTTCCAATCTTCTGATAATGCTTTTCCAGCCGTTTCACAACTATTAAAGTTAGAAAAAAGCATAAATTTAAATAATTGTATTTACCAGTGATAAGACTTAAATCACTTGTACAAAAACAGCCAAAGGTTAAAATTAACATTACTTTATCTTTTTTGGAGAATTTTGCCATTGATATTAGCCAAAGCAAATTTCACCATCCATAATATAGTACCAATAATTACCAAGACGGAAACAAAAATAGGGATAATTTTTTCATCTTTAATTCCAATGCTAAAATACCATTATAACCAATTTTCCAAAGAATTTGTAGATTTAACTAACTGCATTCCTGCCTTGGCAAATCTTTCAAAAGCAGCATCTGCTTGGCTAGAAAAATCAACCACATTAGGCACCACCACAGGAGAAGTAGAATCTTCCAAGAGATAAACTTTCTTAGCCAAATTAGCATCCAATTTCATAATTTCTCTCAATAAATCCTCAATACTCCAAGCAACACAATGACTTTTAGCTTGCCCAGCAATAATAATCTTATCAAAACTCAGTAATTTTTGTAAAAGAAGAGTATTTTTTTGTGCAATGGGTTTGCCATTTTGTCCTTCTAATACTTCCGGACCTAAAACTGAATAACTTTCTGTCAGAGTATTTTCACCTTTAATCTCAAAATTTGTCTGAGTATTACGAGTAAGATTATGAAAAAATATGGCTTCTTCTACGGAGGAAACTAAAGCGTGTCCGATTCCGCCTAAAATAGAATGATAAGGCCAAATAGTTAAAGTATATTTATTGTTTTCTTCTAACTGCTTTGTATAATGAAGGGCATATTTTTGTAATAAGGAATAAGTATTGTAATAAATATCATCCCTAAAATGATGGCTTATGGCTGGATTTACTTGCCAAATTCCTTGTCTCACATCTTCATAACTAATACTTGTCATGGGAGGAGGATGATTTCCTGCCTCATCAATCCAGAAAATAGGATGAAAAATTTGCATTGCCCTATGAGTATCCATGGTAGGAAAAATACTCGTAATTCTTCCTAAATTCTGATAAATAAATTTACACAACCGAATATTATCTTCAACAGCACCATTTCCAGAATTACCTCCAACAAATAACTCAAATTCAGGAATACAAAAGGTATTTTGAACGTCAATTAAAAGTAAAGCGATGGTTATTTTATCTTCACAAGCCGGTTTAATATGGTGTAATTTTGCCCATTCTTTAGCTTCTGCTGCTATTTTTTGATAAGGCACACGCCACACTTGACTTACTTTTTCCTCATCAAAAAACCTAGGAATTGGTAATTCTTTGGCTAAAATACTCATAATTAATCAACAACAATTAATTAGTAAAACAGATACCATACTCAAAGTATGTCACTGAAAGTATATCTTTCAATCTGGATTGAAATCTGTCTTGAAAATTGTTAATTCAGTCAAACCTCCCAAATTTTTAGTTTTATTTTTGGATTTATTTTTGGGCAAATTCTTCTAAACCAACTTGTTGAAGAAGAGTTTGGAATTCACTAGTGCTATAGAAATCATTAGGATAAGCCTTGGAGATAGCCGCTAAAGAATCATAAAAAAGTCCTTCTTTGGCATAGACAGAAGCTTTTTCTAAATTATTTTCAGCTTTTTCTAAATTTTGAGCCAATTCTGGAGTTTGGTTTTGAAATTCTACCCAGCTAAAATAATAAGGATTGGCAGATGGACGATCGGCATTACAAACAAGAGTAACAGACCAAATATATCTAGTATTCTCATCAGTAGATGGTAAATCTTGAGGGAGTGTCACTTGCATCATCCCAGCTTTTGGAGAATCAAATGTTTTCTCGTAAATTGGTTGTGGCACACCTTTTTGAGTTAAGGTAAATTTTACTGGAGTAGATATAGATTTAGATAAATGCCAGAAAAAGGTAGGGCGTTTAGAGGCAATAGGTGCGGCATACTCTTTAGAAGGAATGATAAGGGCAACTAAATCTTCTTCTGCTAAATCGTAGTGATTACAACCTCTAGAACCGGATCCTTGAGAGCGAAGAGGACTTTTCTTCGCAGGGGGAACAAAATTCATTGGTACTTGCGCATAAGCAGATTGATATTCAAGAATTTTTGGTAACAATTCTGATTGATTTTTTAAAGGTTGTAAGTTTAAACTAGATGATAGAGAAACAGTTAAAATTGCAGTTCCTGTTAATATTTTGGTTAATTTTTGAATAGTTGTCATAATAAAAATCCTCTACTCAATTATGATTATGAATTAATTAGTTTAATATAATTTAGATTGTTCCACAAAATGTTGTAATAATACAAGTTTCCAAGGCAAAAGTTATAAATTTTGGGTAAAATTAAAGCAAAAATCCTTGAATTTTTAAAGTGAATCTTTACAAAACTAATCTAGATAATATAGATAGCTTGTTTGTCTCTAGTACTCTCTACATACTAAACTAAGTTGATTCCGAAAAACCAGATAATTAATTTTCTTGATATTTTATTTTTTTGCTTGTTGATATAGTATATCAAGTTTTGCTGATACTTGTGTAGGTTTTGAAGTAAAGCGAATTTCAAAATAATTGTACTGAGGTTGAACTGATAAAACCTTAGCATAAACATCGTCACTGTATTGATTAGTTTCTTCTAATAAAAGATTGAGTTTGATATTAGCCAACTCTTTTGGTAACTCAGGTTTATTTTCCCCATCCAACTTAATTTTACCTCCTTTTTCAGAAAGTTCAACTAAACTACCTACAAACAAATCATCGCTAATTTGTTTCCCTGAAAGTATTTTGTATCTAGTAGGTATTCCTGAAATTGAAAAGAATTCTTGTTTTTCTTTCCTTAAAAAGAGATTATATTCCCCCCCAATGCCAACGACGGAATAGATAGGGATAGGTTCTTTTACTCCTTTCATTTGCACCATTTTACGATCGTCTATAGTAAGCATAGACTGGGCTTCTTGGAAAGTTGATTCAGATATGAGAATTTGTCCTCCGATAGTATTAGATTCGATTCGATAGGTGAGATTAACTTGAGAGCCAACTATACCATATTTAGTACGTTTTTCTGAGCCTATATTCCCCACTACCACCTCTCCTGTATTGATTCCTATACCCATTTCTAAATCTTGTGCGCCCCATTTGCTCATTCTCTCATTAACATTTTTCATTGCTAATTGCATTTCAATAGCGCACGCAATAGCTCTTTGAATATCATCTTCTTTTTTAGTAGGAGCACCGAATAAAACAAGGATACCATCTCCCATAAATTCATCAATTGTTCCACCATATTTAGTAATAATATCCGCCATATATCCTAAATAAAAATTCAAAACCTTAATCACCTCTTCCGGGGATAATCTTTCGGAAAAGGCAGTAAAACCTCTTAAATCTGAAGTTAAAATGGTTATCTTTCGCTTTTCTCCTCCCATTGTCAATCCTTTAGGGTTTTCCAGTAAATTGGCGACCACTTCTTCGTTTAAATAACGCCCAAATGTTTTGCGTATCGAACCTGCTGTGTAAGCAATATAACTTGTAATCGCTAATCCTGCTCCTACTAATGCTATAAAAGGAGGGACAACAGGAATCCACCATCCTTGTAAAAAAGCTAGATAAGTACTTCCAATTAAAATAACTACTAATAATATAAAAGCACCTCCTTTTTCAACAGAAATAGCTGAGCCTCCTGCATATCTCAATGACCAACTTAAGGTAGCGGAAATTCCTGTCCATAAAAAAATCCAGAAATATTCTACTGGATCTGACCATGTTTTTAATAATTTTCTGTCGTTTAATACTGCGCTCAAATACTGACTAATAATATTAGCTTGAATTTCTACTCCTGTCATCCGTTCTGGAGTAGTTATACTATTATCACTATAAGGAGTATAAAAGAAGTCATTCAGGCTAGTTGCGGTTGCTCCAATTAATACAATACGATCTTGCATTAAAGTAGGTGAAATTTTACCGTCTAATACATCGCTTAAACTTACTATTTTAAATGAATTAGAAGGTCCACGATAATTTAATAAAACCTGATAGCCACCGTCATCTGCCTGAATATAACTACCATCATTATGCTTAAAAGGTTCAAAGGCCGCATTTCCCCAAGTAAATATGGTGGGATCATTTTCATCGTATTCAGGAACAAATCCTTCAGGATAAAGATAATGTAGCGTAATCAAAAAATTAAAAGATGGAACTACGGTATCATTTTTTGGTCTTGATAATAAAGCTCGACGTTGTTTGCCATCGGGATCCACTACTAAATCATTCACCCCTACTTGTCCTTTTTCTGACAAAATGGGAGGCGGATCAATTTCTAAACCGACATTTTCAATGCCAATCAAATTCGGGGTAGTTTCAAAAACTTCTTTCAATTGAGAATAACCCGGTTCCACTGGCAAATCCCGATAAATATCCAAACCTATTACTTTAGGTTGTTGTGCTTTGATTTTGTTGATCACTTCTGCTAGGATTTCGTCATTAATGGGCCATTGCCGTAGTTTCTTGATATCATCTTCTTCGATGCCAACAATGAGAATTCGATCGTCTCTAGGTTCCAGAGGCCGCAAGCGAAAGTATCCATCTAATGCCAATAATTCAAAAATTTGTAAAATGCTGGATAATCTTAGTAAAATCAGCATAGTTGCAACACTTGGAGTGACAATCCAGACTCCCCGCCAATCCCAAATTATTTTTCCTAGTTTTTTCCACCACATATTACTCAATATAATTACAGATTAAATCATCAGCTTTGGCAATTTTTGTTACCTGTTCCATACTACCTAACATAATTTTACCAGAATCACTAATAATAATCCCTCCTGCTTCCTCCACTGCATCTCCAATTTTCCATTGAGCAGTTGTAGGTTGATTCTCTATGGGTGAAGTAATTGTGTTTTGATTACCGATATCACTGACATCTGTTACCCTAAATTGCCCGATTTGTCTTTGGTAGGGTAATACTGGTAAAGTATCTACCCCCGTAACCGTAAAGCTATTTCGTTGTCTTCCTTTTCTTGCTAGACAACTATTACTAAGGATTTGTTGTGAATTAGTTAACTTGCTGTCTGCATCCACTTCGAGTATAAAACTCAATTTCCCACTGATTTCGATCCCAGCGGTTGCATCAATACTCACAGCTTGATCAACGAGAAAGGCATCTGCATTGATAACAATATTCCCCCCTTCTCCTTCAATGGCACTTGCAGAAAAATTGCTATTTCCCAAGGCGGTAAAAACATCGGCAATGATAATGATATTTCCACCACCACCTGTGGCATTAAATACTTCAGTACCAAAATTAATGTTTTCTAGTTCAATGTTATTGGCAGTGAAATTAATATTTCCTCCTCCTGTTTCTGAAGTGGCATTGACTGTACTATTAATGCTATTGATATCTTGAGTTGCTGTTAAAGTAATATCTCCTGCTGCACCATCTCCAGTACTATTACTTAAAATTGCCCCGTTATTAACTTGTATATTCTCACTAGAATTAATATTTATATTTCCCCCATCTCCTTCGCCTTCATTAACTACGCTAATAATACCTTCATTATTTACTGTTAAAGAACCGGTATTGATCTCAATTATTCCACCATCTCCTTTTGTATTTTCTCCTAAAGATTCACTAAATATCCCACTATTAACAACATTTTCCTCAACTATACCTGTCTCATCATTGAAATTTAAAATCGTACCTGTACCATCTAAGACAATAGATTCTGCAGTAATATTAGCATTACCAGCATTACCATCTCCTTCCGTATTTACAATAATTTGTCCTCCATTAGTTAAAGATAGATTTCCTTCACTAACATTAAGGTTTATATCACCAGCATTTCCAGATCCATCTAGAACTGCACTACTAATATTTCCTGTCTCTATAGATATAGATTCAGTTGCATCAATGGTTATATTCCCTGCATTTCCAGTTTCTTCTGTATTAGTATTAATTTGTGCTTGATTACTTACGATAATAGAGTCAGTATCTATCACGATATTTCCTCCATTTCCAGTACTACCATCAATACTAGCGCTAAATAAACCACTTAGTTGAAGTGTATCACCAAAACCAAAACTAAAGCCAAAACCATCTAATACTATTGATTCAGCTCCAATTATATTTATATCACCGGCATTTCCTGTTCCAAAAGTACTTGCTATAATTTGCCCTCCATTAAGAACAGATAATTGTGATGTCATAATTATAATATTTCCTGAATTTCCTTCCACGGAAGGAGGAATTGGATCTACAGAATCTCCCATATCTTCAGGAATAATATTTGGAGCTTCCACAGGAGTTGTCAAAGGAGTTGCAAAAATTGTACTGACTATACTTTCATCTATGGTTACTGAATCTGTTGCATTGATCAAAATATCAATCAATACTCCTCCCTCTCCGGTAAATACTTCAATTCCAGAATTATTTGTTAGTATTAAAGAACTCGTTGTTATTTCAATATTCCCTCCACTTCCCACTCCAGAGTTTATGCTTTGAATTGTAGTTCCTTCTAGAGATATATTTCCGCTACTTTCAAGAGTTATATTCCCTGCTGTTTGTCCATTAGCTAATACATTACCATTCGTTAAATTTATATTGTTTCCTGACAAAATACTAATAGATCCTGCATTTCCTGTATTTTCATTAGATATTCCAGATACAGAAGATGAATCGATATTGCTAGGATTAATATCACCCCCTGCTTCTAGAGTGATTGCACCTCCATCTGTTGCTATTCCAGAAGTAGTAGTAGAGCGAGAGTCAACAAACCCTCCTGTATTAATGTCACCCTCTGCTGTGAGATTGATGGAACCTCCATTTCCTGCTACACTACCACTAAAATAAGAAAATGTTAGAGAGTCGATATTTCCAGTATTGATATCACCATCTGCTTCTAAGGTTATCGCACCTCCATCTCCTGTATTGTTACCAGCATACGATCGAGAATCAAGGTTTCCAGTATTGATATCACCATCTGCTTCTAAAGTGATTGCACCTCCATCTCCTGAATTCAAATCATAAGAGTATGTATATGAACTAAGATTTCCAGTAGTAATATCACCATCTGCTTCTAAAGTGATTGCACCTCCATCTCCTGTATTATCACCATAAAGCCCAGAATAGAGATCGGAAGATAAATTTCCTGTTGAGATATTTCCACTGGCATTTAAAGTAATATCCCCTGTATCTGTATCTGAAGCACCATCAATATCTCCTAGGATTATATTTACCCCTGTAATGGTTATATCTCTTCCATTAGTAGCGATAGTATTTGCAGTATTTGTAACGATAAAATCTCCTGTTAAATTCCCATCTACATCTGCTTTTAAGTCAATATTACCTGTTCCTGCTTGTAAATTGAGAGGATTTTCTATAAAGATATTATTAGTAGAAAGTAAAGTGAGATTGCTATCTCCTGATAAATTATTAAAAGATGAATTAACTGTTATATTACCTGTTTGTTGGACGGCTACCTGATTAAAAAACAATGCCGAAGGAGATACGGATAATAAACTACTACCTAGAATATTGGTAGCACTAAAAAATCCACCTTCTCCTAATTGGAAACCATCTGCTGTAGTTGCAGTGAAAGAGCCTGATACATCTAAAATAGCATTGGGACCAAAGATTATTCCTGCGGGATTGATGAGAAATAAATTGGCATTTCCTGCCACACCTAATCTCCCGAAAATATTAGAAGGATTGCCACCAGTGACGCGATTGAGGATATTTTCTACACCTGGTGGATTGGCAAAAGTTACCCCTCTGCCTTCTCCCACATTAAATTCAGAAAAACTTTGGAATAAATTGCTTCCTCTTTGTGCACCACCTTCGATTAAATCGTTAGAAGCATCAAGTGGTACAACTATGGAACGTTCTGAACCTAAAGTGTTGTCAGGGATTAGCTGTGCAGATGCTTCTAGTTTGAACAATATAATGATTGAAAACCAAGAAATTATTCCGGGGATTAGTAAGGATAAATATTTTTTTTTCATGGAATCAGGACGGAAATTTGAGCTTATTATAAATATTATCCTGAATTATAAACTAAGATGTACTGATTATTCATGGAGTTAGATAATTTTAATGACAGATTAAATCATCAGCTTTGGCAATTTCTGTTACTTGAGCCATACTACCTAACATAATTTTACCAGAGTCACTAATAATAATCCCTCCTGCTTCTTCCACTGCATCTCCAATTTTCCATTGAGCAGTTGTAGGTTGATTCTCTATGGGTGAAACAATTGTGTTTTGATTACCGATATTACTAACATCTGTTACCCTAAATTGTCCAATTTGTCTTTGGTAGGGTAATACTGGTAAAGTATCTACCCCCGTAACCGTAAAGCTATTTTGTTGCCTTCCTTTTCTTGCTAGACAACTATTAGCAAGGATTTGTTGTGAATTAGTTAACTTGCTTTCTGCATTAACTTCAGGTAGTATGTTCAATCTACCACTGATTTCAATCCCAGCGGAGGCATCAAGACTCACGGCTTCATCAACAAGAAACACATCTGCATTAATAAGAATATTCCCCCCTTCTCCTTCAATGGCACTTGCAGAAAAATTGCTATTTCCCAAGGCAATAAAAACATTAGCATTGATTTCGATATCGCCGCCGCCTCCTGTGGCATTAAATACTTCAGTACCAAAATTAATGTTTTCTAGTTCAATGTTATTGGCAGTAAAATTAATATTTCCTCCACCTGTTTCTAAGGAGGTAGCATTGACTGTACTATTAATGCTATTAATATCTTGACTTGCTGTAAGATCAATATCTCCTGCTATACCACTTCCAGTGCTATTACTTAAAATTTCTCCACTTTCAATAAGGATGGAGTTGGTTGCCTTAACTTCGATACTACCTGCATCACCAGCATCTTCGCTATTAACTCCGATTTGTGCTCCATTTTTTATAGTTATGGATTCAGTTTCGATGGTAATATTTCCTCCATCCCCTGTTCCCCCTCCAATACTATTACTAAATATCCCTGTTAAAGTTTCAGATTTATCAGTGTTATCTAAAATTATGGACTCCGTAGTTGTTATACTAATATTACCTGCATTTCCAGAAGTTAAAGTACTGGCTTCGATTTGTGCGCCATTCATTACAGATAATTGTGGTGTGGTAATGGTAATATTTCCTGAATCACCAGTACTTTCAATCTCTGGTATTTCTAGACTTTCTAAACTTTCTGGTACTGACAAGAAGGTAAATGCGTCTATAATTTGATCAATTGTATCTTCAAGTGAAGTTAAATTTAGGACTGAACTACTTATGATACTATCATTGATGGTAATGGAATCTGTCGTCTTGATAATTATATCACTGGGTGTTCCTAATTGTAAAGAGCCTATTTGAATTACCGAACCATTTTTTAGTACTAATGAGTTAGCTTTTATTTCAATATTGGTAAGATTTTCCGAGTCAATATTTTCAACGCCGAATTTAATATTTTCAATATTTCCTTTTTCTATAACTACATTTCCTGCACTTTCAACAATAATACTACCTTGTATTCCCCCATCCGAAACAAGTCCTCCGTCTTTTATACTGATATTACCTCCAGACTTAACAGAAATATTACCTCCTGTTGATAATTCTGAATCTCCTGTAGAGGTATTTCCTATATCTGCAAATGAAAAGGCGGCAATCAATCCTAAATTAATATCACCTTCTGCTTGGATTGTTATTGCTCCTGCATCTCCTTCTAAAGAAAAAGATGTAATTAGCCCTGAATTAATATCACCTTCTGCCTCTATTGTTATTGCTCCTGCATCTCCGTCATAAGTTGATAAGTCTATAATTCCTGAATTAATATCACCTTCTGCCTCTATTGTTATTGCTCCTGCCGTCCCTACATAAGAGAAAGAAGTAATGAATTCTGAATTAATATCGCCTCCTGCTTCTATTGTGATGGCACCTCCATTTTTTTCTCCTGAAGTTGAACCAATATATTCTGAACTAATATTACCTCCTGCCTGGATTGTAATTGCACCTCCATCTCCTCCATTAGAAGAAAGAGAAGAAACAGAGTTTAAATCAACATCTCCTCCTGCCTGTATTGTAATTGCACCTCCATCTCCTCCATTAGAAGAAAGAGAAGAAACAGAGGTTAAATTCACATCTCCTCCTGCTTCTAGTGTTACCACTCCACCCTTCCCTATATAAGAAGAGGAATCAATATCCCCTGAACTAATATCCCCATCAGCTTCCAAAATAATAAATCCTGGTTCTCCTACAAGCGAAGAAGAGTCAATAGCCCCTGAACTAATATCCCCATCAGCTTCTAAAACAATAAATCCTCCTTCTCCTACAAACGAAGAAGAGTCAATATCCCCTGAACTAATATCTCCACCTACTCCTGCCGTTAGGGAAATATTTCCTCCTCCTAAATCTGATGATGTATCGATATCACCTGTAACTAAATTATTACCTTCAATATTTATATCTCTTCCATTGGTAAAAATAGTATTTGTGGTATCTGTAACGATAAAATCTCCTGTTAAATCCCCATCTACATCTGCTTTGAATTCAATAGTACCAATACCTCGTTGTAAATCTAGTGTATTTTCTATAAAAATATTATTAGTAGAAAGTAAAGTGAGATTGCTATCTCCTGACAAATTATTGAGAGATGAATTAACTATTATATTGCCTGTTTGTTGGGCGGCTACCTGATTAAAAAACAATGCCGAAGGAGACACTGATAATAAACTACTGCCTGGAATATTAGTAGCACTAAAAAAACTTCCCTCTCCTAACTGGAAACCATCTGCTGTAGTTGCAGTAAAAGAGCCGGATACATCTAAAATAGCATTAGGACCAAAGATTATTCCTGCGGGATTGATGAGAAATAAATTGGCACCTCCCGCCACTCCTAATCTGCCGAAAATATTAGAAGGATTACCACCAGTTACGCGATTGAGGATATTTTCTACTCCCGGTGGATTAGCGAAAGTTACCCCCCTGCCTTCTCCTACATTAAATTCAGAAAAACTTTGAAATAAATTGCTTCCTCTTTGTGCACCACCTTCAATTACATCATTGAGGGCGTCTTGTGGTACAACTATGGAAGATTCTGAACCTAAAGTGTTATCAGGGATTAGCTGTGCTTTGGCTTCTAGTTTGAACAATATTATGATTGAAAGCCAAGAAATTATTTTAGGTATTCTCAGTATTAGTAAGGATAAATATTTTTTTTTCATGGAATCAGGACGGAAATTTGAGCTTATTATAAATATTGTACTCCATTATCAATCAAGATGTACCGATTATTCATGGAGTTAGATAATTTTAATTACAAACCAAATCATCAGCTTTGGCAATTTCTGTTACTTGAGACATACTTCCTAGCATAACTTTTCCTGAATCAGTGACAATAATTCCGCCTGCTTCCACTACAGAATCTCCCATTTTCCAACTAGAGTTATCAGGAATACTGGCTTCTACAGAATCATTATTAACTCCTCCACCAATATTATTTACTCCTGTCAATTCATATTCTCCGATTAACCTTTGAAAAGGATTATTAGGTAAACTATCGGTTCCAGTCACGGCAAATGTACCTCTTTGGGCTGTTTTGCGAGCGATACAACTTCCTGCTACAACTTGTTCAGCATTTACCAATCCTCCATCTAAACCAATTAAGGAATTTTCTAGGAAGGTAATATCAGGTATATCTACTGTGCCATCTACTCCTGATTCAGAAGATGCTGAGATATCAACTGTTCCATTTCCTTGGAATGAGTCAAAATCAGTGATATCTATACTATTATCAGGTCCTCCATTAGCAAATACATCAGCCACTAAAGCATCTGCATCAATAAGAATATTGCCTCCTGCACCTTCAATGGCATTTGCGAGGATATCGCTATCTTCTAAAGCGGTAAATTGTTCGGTGATGATGGTGATATTTCCGCCGCCTCCATCTCCGTTGAATACGCTAGTGCTTATTAAACTACTATTTTCTACTAAGATTTCATTGGCATTAATATTTATATCTCCTCCACCTGTTTGTAATGATGTGGCACTTATGGTAGCGTCATTGCCAATGATATTTCCTGTAGTTGTAATGTTGATATTCCCTGCTGTACCTATTCCTGTACTATCACTGTTAATAAATCCACCAGTAATTTCTATATTTTCACTAGCATTAATATCGATATCTCCTCCATCTCCTAATCCTTCACCTTGAACGGTAATAAAACCTCCATCATTTATAGTTAAAGAATCAGTATCTATATTAATTGTTCCTCCATTTCCTAGGGAATTTTCTCCTAAAGATTCACTAGATATACCACTATTAACCACTTCTTCTTCAACTATACCTGTTTCATCATTGAAATTTGAGATCGTACCAGAACCATCTAAGAGAATAGATTCTGCAATAATATTAGCATTACCAGCATCACCATCTCCTTGGGTAGTTACAACAATTTGTCCTCCATTAGTTAAAGATAGATTTCCTTCACTAACATTAAGGTTTATATCACCAGCACTTCCAGTACCATCTACCACTGCACTATTAATATTTCCAGTGTCTAAAGATATAGATTCAGTTACATTTATTGTTATATTCCCGGCATTTCCAGTTACTTCAGTATTAGTATTAATTTGTGCCTGATTACTTACGATAATAGAGTCAGTATTTATCACGATATTTCCCCCATCTCCAGTACCATCGTTAATTGTAGCGCTAAATAAAGCAGTTACTTGAAGTGTATCATTAACACCAAAACCAAAACCATCTAAGAGTATAGATTCAGTTGCAGTTATATTTATATTACCTGCATTTCCTGTTCCAAAAGTATTTGCTGTAATTTGTCCTCCATTAAGAAGAGATAATTGTGGTGTGATAATTGTGATATTTCCTGCATTTCCGGGGGCTTGAATACCTATTTGATTATCGACAGTAGGTGTTCCTGAAGATGTTGCTATAGTACTTTCATCTATAGTGATAAAATCTGTAGCATTAATAATGACATTTCCAGTTGTTCCTTCTCCTAATGTAACTGTTGAAATTTCAGCATTATTTGTTACTGATAATGAATTTGTTGTTATTTCAATATTCCCGCCATTGCCAGTTCCAGAGTTTATGTTTTGGATCAAAATTCCCTGTACAGATATATTTTCTGCACTTTCAATAGTTATACTTCCTGCTGTTTGTCCACTAGCTAATACATTGCCATTCGTTAAATTTATATTGTTTCCTGAAGAAATACTAATAGATCCTGCATTTCCTGTATTTTCATTAGAGATTCCAGATACAGAAGATGAATCGATATTTCCAGGATTAATATCACCTTCCGCTTCTAGAGTGATTGTACCTCCATCTGTTGCTATTCCAGAAGTACTAGTCGATTGAGAGTTAAACCCTCCAGTATTAATGTTACCCTCTGCGGTGAGATTGATCGAACCTCCATTTCCTGCTACACTACCACCAAAATAAGAAAATGTTAGAGAGTCGATATTCCCCGTATTGATATCACCATTTGCTTCTAAACTTATTGCACCTCCATTTCCTGTATTATTGCCAGCGAATGATCGAGAATCAAGATTTCCAGTATTGATATCACCATCTGCATTGAGAGTGATTGCACCTCCATCTCCTGAATTCAAATCATAAGAATATGTATATGAACTAATATCTCCAGTAGTAATATCACCATCTGCTTCTAGAGTGATTGCACCTCCATCTCCTGTACTAGGGACAATAAAAATATCGGAAGATAAATTTCCTGTTGAGATATTTCCACTAGCTTCTATTGTTATATTCCCTGCATCTGTATCTGAAGCACCATCAATATCTCCTGTAATTATATTTGCTCCTGTAATAGTTATATCTCTTCCATTGGTAGCGATAGTATTTGCAGTATTTGTAACAATAAAATCTCCTGTTAAATCCCCATCTACATCTGCTTTTAAGTCAATATTACCTGTTCCTGCTTGTAAATTGAGAGGATTTTCTATGAAAATATTGTTAGTAGAAAGTAAACTAAGATTGCTATCTGCTGATAAATTATTAAAAGATGAATTAACTGTTATATTACCTGTTTGTTGGGCTGCTACTTGATTAAAAAACAATGCTGAAGGAGACACTGATAATAAACTACTACCTGCTATATTGGTAGCACTAAAAAATCCACCTTCTCCTAATTGGAAACCATCGGCTGTAGTTGCAGTGAAAGAGCCTGATACATCTAAAATAGCATTAGGACCAAAGATTATTCCTGCGGGATTGATGAGAAATAAATTGGCATTTCCCGCCACTCCTAATCTCCCGAAAATATTAGAAGGATTACCGCCGGTTACGCGATTAAGGATATTTTCTACACCCGGTGGATTAGCAAAAGTTACACCTCTGCCTTCTCCTACATTAAATTCAGAAAAACTTTGAAATAAATTGCTTCCTCTTTGTGCACCACCTTCAATTACGTCATTCAAGGCATCTTGTGGTACAACTATGGAAGATTCTGAACCTAAAGTATTATCAGGGATGAGTTGTGCTTGGGCTTTACCCACATTTAAAAATGTTCCTAAACTTATTGCTGATAATAGTATTGGTAAAAATGATGATATCTGTGTTTGATTTTTCATTGTTAAATATTATGTAAATATGTAAAATTGATCTTAGATATTTGGAGAACTTTGACTTAATTTATCAATATGTTTAACTACAAAAATTCTAGTCTTTTAATCGGAAAGATTTAGTGATTGATTATGTTTTAATTTTAACTTTTAAAAAAAATTTAATTATCAGAGGAATCGCCCTATTTCTAGTAAATAAATTTGGGGCGATGGTGCATTAGGATTTTATTAATTAATTAGTTAGTTATTATTTTTGATTTTTCTTTTAGTTATTACCCAACCCATACCAACAAAACTTAACCAAGCTAAAGTTGTTGTGGGTTCTGGTATTGTAGTTTCAGGAGTTGGAGTAGTTATAAGAACTGGAGATATAATTGGATTTTCAATTCCAGAAATATCCACTATGTCGAAACCATCTTCGTCAGCATTAATTATTAGGATCTCTGTAGTGCCTCCAAGAAACTCCCCAAGAGTATCTAAATCTGCTGTTGGTGGTAAGTTTGTATTTCCTTCTATTAAAAATGAAAATTCTAAAGCGAAAAATTCACTGGTCGTTTCAAAAGATGGAACTAAACTTTCTGAACTTGTTCCACTTGAACCAGTCACTACTTCAGGAGGTTCGACTACAATTGTTACCGTTTGAGTAGCTGGTGGGGTTCTTCCCCCTGAGGTACTAGTAAAAATTTCATCAGTACTACTAGAGGGAATTACAGGTTCTAGGAAAGGTTCGATCGTTATTGTTGCTGGAATTGGATTTCCAAATGGATCTAGATCTCCTAACTCAAAAGTTGACGTAGCAACCTGAATTCCGTTTTCATCAAAAAATTCGGTGAAGAAGAAATCTATAGGAAACACTCCGATATCTGGATCTGGATTTAAATCTTCAGTATTTAGATTGTAAAGAATGTCAGCGGAAAAGCTAGCAAATGGAAAATCTTCAGACAAATCTCCTGAGAAGGATAATTCTACTTCCTCGATTTCTGGTTGAAATGCTGGTGCAATACCACCAAAAATAGTTTCTGTTACAAATATATCACTTTCCCCTGGTGCTAAATCAAATTCATTTAATAATGCTAAAGCTACATCAAATTCTCCACCGGGATCGATAATACTATTCTCATCAAAATCGTCTCCTGTGATAGTATTTTCCAGTTCAATTCCTGTTGGTGAAGATGCTTCTACTATTGATGTGAATAAAGATAATTCTTCATCTAACTGAAATCTATTGTCTTCATCCACTGTTCCACCTGTAGCTGTTATGCCAAAAAAGGTAGGATCATCACTAGTATTAGTCGCTTCTGCTGTAGCAAAAAGAATTGTCTCTTCTAAATCATCTCCGAAAGAACAATTTAAACAACCACCGCCATTGAGTAAACTAAATTGCAAATCTGGATCAGCAAAACGTACTACATCGAAATCAAGTGGACCACCAGAGTTATTGGTAATAGTATATTCTTGTCGTAACACTGAACCGGTTCGTAATCCACCTTCTACTAAAGGTAATAATTCTTGTTCTAATACAAAATCTAATATTGTTGTTCCACCATCAAGAGTATCATCAAAAGTAAAGGAACTTATTAGTAATGTATCTGTTTGTTCAGAAATAGTAGGAGGACTTAAAAATGGTACACCTTCCTCTAAAAGTAAAATATCTGTCAATGGAAATGGTAAATCAAGATTTAATGCTACGAAAGAGTCAAAAGTTGTAGGTGCATCTCCAATACTGCCAATAGGATCGAAGAAACTTGCCGTACTTCCACCATTTCCAAAGCCACCAAATTCATCTACATCGATAAATACAGTTCCACCTCCGGGTCCATTATCAAGAATTACTTGAGCATTTACTGGAGCTACTGGTAAAGTTAAGTAGCCTAAGCCGATAATTGTACCTAGATTTGCTAATTTAATAAACGTCTTTTTGTTTAACACTTAGTTATCTTCTCCTCTAAACTATCTAAAATTTATTTAATCAACGATTCTTCAATTCAGATTTTAACTAACAATTTACAAAAATTTTCATCAAATTTCAAAAAAAATTAGTCTATTAAAACCAATTTCCAATCAAAATAAATGGTGACCACACGGCGGGATGATTGTAATTTGGATCTTCTATCATAATCTTTTGTGCCCTTCTTAATGCCTCTGCTTTACTAATTTCGGGATTCCGTAATTGCTGATAAAATTCGGTAATCAAAGGCACTGTGGCTTCATCATTGATATACCACAAAGTAGCTAAAGCGGTTTCAACTCCTGCCCTCACGGCTACTCCTGCTATTCCTAAAGCCGATCGATCGTCTCCTGCGGCTGTTTGGCAGGCACTTAAGGTAATTAATTCTACTGGATTTGAGTTTGTGCGACTGCGCAATAAATTATCCAATTCTTCAATGGTGATTCTTTCATCAAATCCCAAAAGAAAGGTGCTATCGGCATCTACGCCAAATTTCCCATGTGTTGCTAAGTGAACTACAGGGAATGTTGTCTTTTGCACTTGCTGTTGAAAGTTATTGATGGTGAATTCTTCATCGATTAACCCTACTCCCCCTAAAATGCCTTCTACTGCCTCTACTTCTTTTCTAACATTAGATAATGGTGCAAAGGGTGGGCGGGCTACTGTTAATCCTAAACTTAATACTGATATATTTTTGCGATCGAGGGTTTTTGTGCTAGTAAGAGTCAAACTCGGAGTGGTAGCTATGGCATATTTTTCAATTAAAAATTCTTTTCCATCGGATAATGCTGACATTGGTATTTTACGCAAGGGTCCATCATTAATAAATACAATTTCATCTGGATTCATTGCGGCTAAATCTGTTTCTATGGGACTAATTAGTAGATTATAAATTTCTTGACTTCCTAATAAGTATTGCTCGGTTATTCTTAATTCTAGAAAAAAGCGTAAATCGTTAATTTTTCTATCTAAATCTGATTTAACAATAGGGATTTTATAGTTAGTGAGGTTGCCATCGGGAGCACGCATAATTAATTCTGTACGATCTTCTAGAACAACTGAGTAAATTAATGCTGTATTTTTTCCTTGTAAAGCTTCTTCTCCTGTTTTTTCTTTTGCTACTACTTCTACACAATCATCTCCAAAGAAATTTTGTAATTCTGCTAATTTTAGCAATTCTAATGTATCAAGTACTTGTTGCAATTTTGGCTGAGAATTCTGTTGGGAATTCTGTTGAGATTTGATGGGAGATTGTTGAGTTTGTGCTTGATTTTTTTCTGATTTATTATTACTAATTGCCACTGTTTGTGGCTCTAATAATAACCCAATTAATTCACGATAAACTGGCTCTACACTATCACGAAAGTCAAATTGTAAGTCTTGATTGGCACTAACAATATCGCCACGAATTTTTTGTAAGGTGGTAATGGCATCGGTATAAGCAATAATGGCTTCACTATTTGAACCTGTTTTATTATGAATTCTTCCTGCTTGCCACTGCCAACGGTATAAACTATGGGGTGCATTTACTTGTTGAGCAAGGAATTGTGCCTCACGTGTAAAGGTCATGGCTTGGTTATAATCCCCTAATTGTTCATATACATTACCAATTGTTCCTAAGGCAAAGGATTCTGCTTGTTGATCTCTTATATTTATTGCTACTTGTCTGGCGGCTTCTAAGGCTAATAAGGGGTCTTTGGGATTAGGTATTAGGGATAATTGTGCTGCTCCTAAGTTGGTTAAAGCATATGATTTTTCTCTTGAATCTGGTAAAGTATCCAGTAATGCTCTAACTTCTTGCCAGTTACTGAGGATTTGATTTGTGTCTGAAGATTCTAATTTGATTAAGACGGTATTGAGATTCATTAATGCTCTGACTCTATCAAAGTCTTTTCCTATTTCTGCACTTTCTTCAAACATTTTTTTTGCTTGAATTCTAGCTTTTTCTGCTTCTTGGAGAAAACGTGTTGGATCTTCTTCTTGCACATCTGCCGATGCTGCTTGATAAGTTAAGCGTTCTGCTAAACTCATATATACATTGGCTTGGTTATTTAATGCGGTAGAGATATAGCTAATATTGTTTAATTCTTTAGCAATTTTTAGACTTTCATCTATAACTGATAAGGCTTCTTCATAATTGCCTCTAGCTGCTATGGCGTTTCCTAATGCTCCTAATGCTGCTGCTTGTGTGATTTTATCTCCTTGGTTGATGGTGATTTCATTGGCTTTTTCTAAGGAGGAAATTGCTTTTCTTTGTTGCCCTAATTCACTGTATACTTGTGCTTGTTGAATTAAAAGTTTCGCTAATTGGATGGAGTCTTGTTTGTCTGGTAATTCTTGGTAAATTTCAATGGCTTTTTGCCAATTGGCAATGGCTTGATTGTTTTGACCAATTTGATGATATGCTAGGGCTAAATTATTATGTATAGTTGCTCGATCGTCTAAGTTAGCTATTTGTAATAAGGCTTTTTCCCATACCTCAATAGCTTCTGGCCATTTTCCCTGTTGATATGCTTCAATTCCTAATCCAACTAATTCTTTTTTAGAAGCAGAAATAATTGTTTCTTTTTCTGTTGCTAAAACTTGTTTAGGCTGATTTTGAAGGGAAAAATTATGGAAATTTAAGCAAAAAATCAAGCTAACTAAAAATAATAATATCCAAATTATACTTCGTCGTCGAATCATTATATTTCTCCATAAAACAGTAAATATCTATTAAAATTCTATTGAAAAAAAACTAAAATGTCAGTAAATTGTTTAATAAAGATATTTTAATTTTTATAAAACATGAAGTTTACCAAAATTTTGATAGGAACATTTTGCTTATATTTTAAATGTAATACTATAGCTATAGCTCAATTAAATCCTAATAATTTAAATCCTGATATTTCATCTGAGATAGGGAATTCTAATTTTTTAAGTCAAACCCCAACTCCAGAAATACCACCTCAAATTTTGGAACCAATTCCTCCTAGTTTACCTCCTATTATCCCTACACCACAAGATACTCCTCTTCCACAAATTAATCCGGAAACTCCTGAAGATATTCCTTCTATTCCTAATAGAAATTTAGACGTGAAGATTAGGGTGGAAAAAATAGAAGTTTTGGGAAGCACTGTTTTTGAGACGGAAGAGTTGGAGGCAGCAGTCGCTCCTTTTGTGGGAAGGGATTTATCTTTTGAGGAGTTGTTATCTATTCGTACGGCAATTACTAATTTATATTTGGAAAATGGTTTTAGTACTTCAGGTGCATTCTTACCACCTCAAGATGTCACGGATGGAGTTATACAAATTCAGGTAGTAGAAGGTCAATTGGAAAGAATTGATGTTGAAGGCACTGGGCGTTTAAATGATGATTATGTTCGCTCTCGTCTGGAAATAGCGGCTGGTCCTCCTGTAAATATTACTCGTCTTCAAGAGGCTTTACAGTTATTGCAGTTAAATCCTCTAATTGATAATATTCAAGCGGAACTTTCGGCGGGTACTGCTCCGGGTTTTAGTATTTTAAGTGTCAATGTTATAAGGGCGGATGCTTTGGATGTGACTTTGAGTACCCAAAATATCGATTCTCCTAGTATTGGGGAGTTTGGAGGGAGTTTTGATTTTACTCATCAAAATGTTTCTGGTTTGGGTGATAGTTTGAATACTCAATTTCGTGGCACGGATGGTTTAGATCGAATTGATCTTAGTTATTCTTTACCGGTGAATGCCTCGGATGGTACGATGAATATTAGTTATCGTAGGAGTGAAAGTGATATTGTTCAAGAGCCTTTTTCTGTTTTTGATATTAGTTCTGTGACTAATGATTTTTCTATTGGCTTTCGTCAGCCTATTATTAGAAAACCGAATACGGAATTCGCTATTGATATTTCATTTAATCTGATAGAAGGTCAAACTTTATTAGCAGGTGAGCCTTTTTCTTTCTCTTTGGGTCCTGAAGAGGGTGAATCTCGTTTGAGTATTATTCGTTTTTCTCAAGAATGGGTGAATCGTGGGAGCACAAGAGTTTTGGCTGCCCGTTCTCAATTGAATGTCGGGATAGATACGTTTAATGCTACTACTAATGAGTCTGAAATTGATGGTATTTTTACTAGTTGGCAAGGGCAATTCCAATTGGTTCAATCTTTAGGTGGAGGGATTCTTTTAATTGCTCGTACCGGTGCTCAACTCACACCTGATACGATTTTACCTTTGGAACAGTTTACTATTGGTGGGTTAAATACGGTTAGGGGTTACATTAATAATCAAAGGATTGCTGATAATGGAGTTATTGGTTCTGTTGAAATGAGATTTCCTCTTATTCGAGATAATGATACTATTGGTACTCTGGAAATTGCTCCTTTCTTCGATATCGGTACTGTGTGGAATCGAGAAAGTGCCCGCCCTGATATCCTTAATCCTACTACTTTGGCTAGTGTGGGGTTGGGTTTGCGTTGGGAAATCACTCCTTTTTGGTTTGCTCGTATCGATTATGGTCTTCAATTAAATGAGATTGATGATGTGGGGACTGGTGGTCTTCAGGATGATGGTATTTATTTTACGGTTAATTTTACTCCTTTTTAGGTAGTACCTACTATGGTGTATTTTGTATTTCTCTTATTTTCGCTTTCTGTTTTTCCTCATCCACGATCCACTTTCGTTTTTCTTCATCCCAATATTTAGCAAAATATGCTTCTTCCCAATTTAAAGCTGATTTGATTTGTTCATTGGTTAAATTTTCTGTATTTGTGAGGTTGGCACCTTTGAGGTAGGCACCTTTGAGGTAGGCATCTTTGAGGTAGGCACCTTTGAGGTAGGCACCTTTGAGGTAGGCACCTTCGAGGTTGGCACCTTCGAGGTTGGCACCTTTGAGGTTGACACCACAGAGGTAGGCACCTTCGAGGTTGGCATCTTCGAGGTTCGCACCATAGAGGTTGGCACGATAGAGCTTGGCATCTTCGAGGTTGACACCATAGAGGTAGGCACCATTGAGCTTGGCATCATTGAGCTTGGCACGATAGAGCTCGGCACCATAGAGCTTGGCACGATAGAGCTCGGCACCTTCGAGGTTGACACCTTCGAGGTTAGCACCTTCGAGGTTGGCATCATTGAGCTTGGCATGCTCGAGGTTGGCACCATAGAGGTTGGCACCATAGAGGTTGGCATCTTGGAGGTTGGCACCATTGAGCTTGGCATGATAGAGCTTGGCACGATAGAGATTGGCACCTTTGAGGTAGGCACCATTGAGCTTGGCACCATTGAGGTTGGCACCATAGAGGTTGGCATCTTTGAGGTTGACACCATCATTGAGGTTGGCACCATTGAGGTTGGCACCATTGAGGTAGGCACCATTGAGGTAGGCACCATTGAGGTTGGCATCTTCGAGGTTGGCACCATTGAGCTTGGCACCATTGAGGTTGGCATCTTCGAGGTTGGCACCTTTGAGGTTGTAAGACTTCAAACTCTTTTTCGCTTTGACTAATTCTTTTAAAGCGTCAATCCTTCCAGGACAAGACTCTTTTCCTTCACAGTTTATAATCAATTCATTATGAAAACCTAACTGTATTTCTCTAAATAGAAGGAATCCTCCTATAGTTGTTCCAATTAGAGGAACTATTAAAAATAGAGCGAAAGATTTTAGTCTTTCTTTTCTTTGAGAATTAATGCTTTTATTAATAAACTTTGCAGCTAAATCATTCAAAGGATACACTTCTTTTTGCTCTTGATGAAATTCCTTAGCTTTCTTTAACCTCTTTTTTGATAATAAATCATCTGTCTTTTTCCCTGATAAATCCCATTCATGAGCAGCATTTTCAATCTTCCTTCCTTGTCGAATTATATCGCGAGATTCATTCAGCCATTTACGTAACAGCTTCCATTCCCTAATCAAAACTTCATGAATTACTTCCACCTCTACTTCTCTGCCAATTTCTGAGTTTGCTTCTACTCTACTTCTAGTTACAATTAGTTTTTCATCAGTTAATTTCTGGATAACTTTATTGATTATTTCAATATCATGCTTAGCAGTTACTAAATCTTTCTTAAAAATTCTTCTGCGAGTATCTTCTGTTCCTTCTCCTAAAGTAGTTAAAGCAAGAAAAATATGTTTAGCAGTATCTTTTTCTAGTGAATCTAAGTTTTCATAAACATCTGTTGCTCTTTGATTTAAAGTGCCGCCAATACCTCCTAATTGGGAATAGGCACTTAAGGTTAATTGATTATTTTCCCTTTTTTTCCAAAGCTCATTTAAAGTATCTTGAAGTAATGGTAAACTACCAGAAGAATTTTTTATGTCTTTTAATATCTGCTCAGCTAATCCTGATTCTAAATTTAAATTAACTTTCTCTGCTGGTTTGATAATGGGTTCCCTTAACTCGGCTTCTTTCATAGGAGGAATAGCAATGAAATTATCTTTATCTTGGATAAGATTCCCTAAACCATTATATTCTCTCTCAAAACATTTACCAAAGAAATCAATTCGCATTGCCAGAATCAAACAAAGTTTTTTCTCATTTTTAGTGAGAGATTCTAATAGATATTGAAAAAAAGTCTCTCTTTCTTCTAAATTTACACGGGGGGTAAATACCTCTTCAAATTGATCGATGACTAAAACAACTCGATTAGCGTGAGATGCTTCCACCATGGTTTGTAATCCTTCCGCGCCTTTCTTCAGTAAAGATTTATTAAAATCTAATTCCTTCTTTCTTTCAAGATCAGATAAATTGGAATCTAACCAAGAAAGGGCTAAATTTTTGAGGGGATTTTCACCAGGAAGCATTATCTTTATCTCCCAATTTTGGGAATCTGCTAATTTTTGCCCTAGTTTTAACTGGTGTAATAATCCTGCCCGTAATACGGAAGACTTCCCACTGCCTGATGCTCCAACTATTGCTAAAAAGTTATTTTCTCTCACTCGATCTAAAAGTCGATCAGTTAATGTTTTCCTACCATAGAAGTATTTATAATCTTCATTATTGTCATCAAAGTATTCTAAACCTTTGTAAGGGCAAATATCTTTATTTTTTTCTCCTTTAGATACAAGGGTTTTTGCCTCAAAAGTACGGGTAAGATTTATAGGTAAACCAAAATTAGTAAATATTGGTCGTTGAATTTCATTTCTTAAATTTTGATTGATATATTCAATTAAGGTGTAATTATTTATCCATTGTTGATTAGAGGTATTAGGATTCAATCCTTCTAGAATAATTTTAGTTAAAACACTATATTCACTATTTAAATCTTCGTAAGATGCTTCAAATTCTCTGGATGCTGCTATAAAACATCTGTCTCTGGCTTGCCCTTTTTCACCGGGATTGGCTTCGTCAAAGTTCATTAATTCACCACTATGACAACAATCTAACCAAATAATTTGTTGTCTGATGGGACTTTCTTCTAGTAAACGGCGCAACCATTGTAGAGATAAACCATAAAAGCCACGACTAATATCTGTATCACTTGTGCATAAGAAACCTTCTTTAATTCCTTTATTTTTTCTAATGCCATGTCCTGAAAAGTAAAATAAGGCAGTGTCTGGATATTGTTTTCCTTCTGGTTTAAATAATTTCACTAATGCGTCTTCTAATTGGTTGAAGGTTAGTGGTTTGGTTTCATCTATATAAGGTTTTTTGGTGTTGGTTTCAGTTGTTTTGATGGCTTCAGGAAGTCGCGTAACTTCAAATTCCCCAAATTCTTCTAATGTCTTGGCTATGGCTTCTACATCAACTGCTGGTGCAGTTAAATCTGGGAGTTTTTTATCTTTATACTGGTTAATTCCGACTATTAGGGCATTTTTATTCATTTTTTATAAGGCTCTGAAAAACTTTTTTAAATTTAGTTTATTAGAAGTATTAGTATTCTTTTTTAACCTATCTTTTTCTTGTTGTTGATTACTCTTTAAATTCAATATAGTTATATTAATTCCTTTTTCTTTTCTCTTCTTTTGTTCTTTATTAATGCTAGCTGTTTCAACTTCAACTTCTGTATCATTTTCATCTGAAACTTCTTGAGAATCTTGAGTTTCTTTAGCTATAGAATTAATGATAAATGGTGTACTAATACCTGAATAGAATGCTGCATAATAACTGCTTGGTTTTAAAATATAAGTCATAAAACCTCCTAATAATACAAAAACAATAGAAATTAGAATATAACCCAAAGACAATTTTAAGGTTAGAGAGTCTCTTAGTTTATAGAAACGTAGAATCTCAGGGGCGATCGCACCGACTGAACCTATTACAAAAATATCGTAATCTTCTATCATGAGTGGTAAGGATAAAATATCGGTGTAGTTAAAAAATTTAGCTCTTACTATTAATTATTAGTGATATTAATATTAATTATACCATAATCATAAACACAAGTATTCAAAATAAGGTTGGAATTGTGCACTAATTTAAAGAGAATGGAATAGTCAGAGATGGGGGGAATGGGAAGAATGGGAAGAATGGGAAGAAATTACTTTTTACTTATTACTTAATACTTATTACTTATTACTTAAAAAAGCAAGACCTGTAACAATAGTTATCATTAGCTTAGAAAAACTTAACACAAAGAGTTTTAAAAGACCCATTTGATGAGATCCAAAGAAATGATAAACTTTTCACTGAACTAGTAAAGAACGAAACTAGAAAAACTTTAAAGAATGCCGTTGGGAGGAAAAATTAGTGGAAAGTACACTAGGGTTGGAAATTATTGAAGTAGTCGAGCAGGCTGCTATTGCCTCTGCTAAATGGATGGGTAAAGGAGAGAAAAATACTGCGGATGAGGTTGCAGTAGAAGCGATGCGGGAGAGGATGAACAAAATCCACATGAGAGGAAGAATTGTTATTGGAGAAGGAGAAAGAGATGATGCTCCTATGCTTTATATTGGGGAAGAAGTGGGTATTTGTTCCCAGCCTAATGCCTCAGATGTTTGTAATCCTGAAGAGTTAATCGAAATCGATATTGCCGTTGATCCTTGCGAAGGTACTAACCTTGTAGCTTATGGTCAAAATGGCTCTATGGCTGTTTTAGCTATTTCTGAAAAGGGTGGTTTATTTGCAGCTCCTGATTTCTATATGAAGAAGTTGGCTGCCCCTCCTGCTGCGAAAAATCATGTGGATATTAACAAGTCTGCTACTGAAAACCTCAAAATTATTTCAGATTGCATGGATCGATCCGTTGAAGAATTAGTAGTTGTGGTTATGGATCGTCCTCGTCACAAAGAGTTAATTCAAGAAATCCGTAATGCTGGTGCAAGAGTAAGATTGATTAGTGATGGTGATGTTTCTGCTGCTATTTCTTGTGGTTTTACAGGTACTAATATTCACGCTTTAATGGGTATTGGTGCTGCTCCTGAAGGAGTGATTTCTGCGGCGGCTATGCGTTGTTTGGGTGGTCATTTCCAAGGTCAATTGATTTATGATCCTGCTATTGTCAAAACTGGTTTGATTGGTGAAAGCAAGGAAAATAATCTTGAGCGTCTCAAGAGCATGGGTATTGAAGATCCCGATCGCGTTTATAATGCTGAGGAGTTAGCTTGTGGTGAAACAGTATTATTTGCTGCTTGTGGTATTACTCCAGGTACTCTTATGGAGGGAGTTCGCTTCTTCGGTGGTGGTGCGAGAACTCAAAGTTTAGTTATTTCTAGCCAATCTCAAACTGCTCGCTTTGTTGATACCATTCATCTTTTGGATAAAAAGCCTAAGTCTATTAGTTTACATTAATTTTTTTTTGTTTCTTGCCTCTTTTGTAATTTTTAATTGGTTACATTGAGGTAAGATTTGATTTCTTCATTTGTTGACTAATTTCTTGACTATCATAATTCCTGTCTGGATTATTAAGACGACATTATTTGTTAATGTTATAAGCTGTTGTACCTGGTAAAATGGACGGCAGCTTATTAAACAAGTTGGGGATTTTCTTGGCAAAGTTGTCAAGGGGAATGGTTTTCTGGAGGAATGGGAAGAATGGGAGGAATGGTTTTCTGGAGGAATGGGAAGAATGGGAAGAATGGGAAGAATGGGAAGACTTGGGAGGAGTTTAGTATTTCTCTTAACTTCTTACTCTGAACTTCTTACTGAAAATAATGGGGAAATAAATTTTTGTTAATTTTCCTCAAATTTAGGATGTTTCAACTCTATCATTATTTTAGAAATTTGGTATAAGCAACTTGCTATAAAAATGCCTAATAAAATTACTTTTCCTAAAATCAAACAAATCTTTTTTTAGTAATTACGAGACAATTTTTTTTGGAGAACACATGAATATCGTTGTAGTAGGATTAAGCCATAAAACGGCTCCAGTAGAAATTAGAGAAAAACTTAGTATTCCAGAAGCTAATTTGGAAGAGTCTTTAGCTACTTTGAAGGGATATCCTAATATTTCTGAAGTGGCTATTATTAGTACTTGCAATCGTTTGGAAATTTATGCGGTTGCAGAAGAAGCCGATCGTGGTGTGGTAGAAATCACTCAGTTTCTTTCAGAAGTTGCTAAAATCTCTTTTTATGATTTGAGAAAACATTTGTTTGCTTTGTTACATCAAGATTCGGTACGTCACTTGATGCGTGTTTCAGCTGGGTTGGAAAGTATGGTTTTAGGGGAAGGTCAAATTTTATCCCAAGTGAAAAATACTCACAAGTTATCCCAGAAGTATAAGGGAATGAGTAGACTTCTCGATCGTTTATTTAAACAGGCAATTACAGCTGGAAAAAGAGTTCGTAGTGAAACCAATATCGGCACTGGTGCGGTTTCTATTAGTTCTGCTGCCGTGGAATTAGCCTATACTAAGGTGGATAATTTATCTTCTAAAAAGGTTGCTATCATTGGTGCGGGGAAAATGTCTTGCCTTTTGGTGAAGCATTTGTTAGCTAAGGGTGCTAATTCTATTGCCATTGTAAACCGCTCTCAACGTCGCGCTCAAGAGTTGGCTAATAAGTTTTCTGATGCTTCTATTGAGATTTTTTCTCTTTCTTCCATGAATTCTGCTATTGCTAATTCGGATTTGGTGTTTACTAGTACTTCTGCTACTCAACCCATTATCCATCGTGCTTTACTTGAAGAATGTTTGCCTGATGGTAAATCTTTGATGTTGTTTGATATTTCTGTGCCTCGTAATATTGCTGCTGATGTCTCGGAAATGGATTTGGTTAAGGCTTATAATGTGGATGATTTGAAAGCAGTTGTGGCTGCTAATTATGAAACTCGTCGTCAAATGGCTGCTGAGGCTGAGGTGCTTTTGGAGGAGGAAATCGAGTCTTTTGAAAATTGGTGGCAGTCTCTGGAAACTGTTCCTACTATTAGTTCTCTTCGCTCTAAGGTGGAAACCATTCGTGAGCAAGAGTTGGAGAAGGCTTTGTCTCGTTTGGGCACTGAGTTTGCTGAGAAGCATCAGGAGGTGATTGAGGCTTTGACTCGGGGTATTGTGAATAAGATTCTTCACGAACCTATGGTTCAACTGAGGGCACAACAGGATATTGAGGCGAGAAAACGTGCTCTTCAAACTCTTCAAACTTTGTTCGATCTTGATATTAAGGAACAATTTGGTTAGTTTTTTTTTCTTTAATACCCTCTCTTTGGTTTTCTTTTTCCTTTTTTTTACCTTGGAGAGGGAGTTTTTTTATTGTTGAGTGGGGAGAGTGGTTTTTGGAGAATGGGAGAATGGGAGAATGGGAAAATGGGAGAATGGGAGATTGGGAGATTGGGAGAATGAGGAAAAAAAAAGTACATTTTATTTACTTATTACTTATTACTTAAATCAAGGATGGGGAGATGGGTTTTGGGTTGAGAATCAAGAGGTTTTGGATACTTTTAAATCTATCATCATTAAAGACTCTCTTGGTATTACTTATTACTTATTACTTAATAAAGTGTTCTTGTTCTTGATAAGATTGGTGCAATAGTAAACTTTTAAAATTTAGTGTTCTTGTCTGGAGATTATCAATATATTCTCCAAAGAAAAGTGTTCTTGTTCTTGATAAGATTGGTGCAATAGTAAACTTTTAAAATTTAGTGTTCTTGTCTGGAGATTATCAACATATTGTCCAATAGTAAACTTTTAATTGTTACTTTTTTTGTTCAGAATATCTATAGTATCTAAATCCTATTTAATCCTATTCAATTTCTATTCAATTTCTATTTAATTTCTATTTAATTTCTATTTAAATCTACTTACATTCTATATTATTTCTAAAAAAAAACCATAGGGTCTACTATACTATAGAAGAGATTAATATAGTACTTAAATTCTATTTAGTTTAGATTTAATTTCTACTTACTTTCTAATCACTTTCTAATTACCTTCTATCTAATTGAAAAAATCATCAAAAAATAATCAGTTATCAATCAAAAAGCTAAATTTAAGGAATCTCATTCAATATTTTCCCGTCTTTAATGCCCTTATATTATAACATATTTTCCTAGATAAATCTTATTTCCTCTCCACACTTGGAAAATCCCCAATCATCCCTATTTGTTTATGAACTGAGAACACTTTTTAATGGAGAATATGTTCATAACATCCAGACAAAAAAACTAAAAATTAAAAGTTTATATTATGCCCAATCTTATCAAGAACTGAGAACACTTTTTAATGGAGAATATGTTCATAACATCCAGACAAAAAAAAACTAAATTTTAAAAGTTTACTATTGCACCAATCCTATCAAGAACTGAGAACACTTTTTAGGAGATTTGTGGTTAAAAAAGTATCGATTACGGAGGTTGAATTAGAATATGCTTTTCCAATTGGTCAATAATTTTGGTATTTTTTTGCTAAAAACTGCCTTAATGGAGAATATGTTCATAACATCCAGACAAAAAAAAACTAAATTTTAAAAGTTTACTATTGCACCAATCCTATCAAGAACGAGAACACTTTTTAATGGAGAATATGTTGATAACATCCAGACAAAGAAACTAAATTTTAAAAGTTTACTATTGCAGCAATCCTATCAAGAACGAGAACACTTTATTAAGATCGATGTAATAAATAATTAAGCAATTAAGTAATAAGGAACTAGAAAGGTTTAATATATTTAAAAACAATGACATAGTTAAAAAATTTTATATTGGAAGGATAAAAAATAAGTTAATATCTGCAATAGATTTGGTAGAAACATCAAAACATACTAGTTAAAAAATCAAATTTAAGGAGTAAAATGATGCTCAATCAATTGTCTAAATCCCTTTTAGCAACTATTTCTCTAGCAATAGGGGGAATAATTATAAATCCCCAACAAGTGAGTGCATCCACTATATCCAGTGGAAGCATTAGTATCTTTTTACTAGAACCAGTCGTGTTTGCAAACAATGCAATAGACTTCGGTGCTTTTAATACTTTCTTTCCAGGATTTTTTGATGATGGTCCAACTGACTTCGTTCCGGGAGATTTAGATGAGGGGGGAAATTTTGTCACTGTTAACGCTGAAGGTGACTTTTTAGAATTAAGTTTTCTAGGTGCACCTGGAATAATTACAGATTTCTTTACTCCTTCTTTTGCTATTCCTACTTTCAATTCCCTAGGGGAAGGAGCATTTTTAGATGAAATATTTTATGATTTAGTAGAAATCTTTAGTGATAATAATCTGCCAGGGCTAGAAGAGATAGATGGTTTTCAAGGAATTCCTTTACTTTTTTTTGACCTAGATGGAGATGGAGATTTTGAGGATGATGCTATTTTTTTTCAAACAGGTTTTGTCAGAAGTATGATTCCAGTACCAACTACTTCTAGTCTAACTATCAATTTTGAAGGATTTTTCGCTAGTCCGAGTGGTCTATTTGAACCTATTATCTCTGACATTGCTATCCTTGCTGGTGGTTTTTTTGGTGTAGCTCCTGAGGATTTAGGAGTTGTTACTGGAGATCCTCCTCTTGATTTAGACGGATTTTTTGACGCTACAGGATTAGATTTTGAAATTTCCACTTTTGATGGCTTTATCAGTGTATCAACTCCAGAACCTAGAAGTATTATGGGTTTGGGTATTTTCTTGGGAGTTATTGGACTTTTAAATAAAAAACGCAATAGTAAACTAGATAGATAAAACATTAAAACTCTAACTTTTTAACATCAATATCAGATTCATCTTTGGTGTTGATTTTATAAAAGTTTACTCTCTATCTAGAATATGGAGAACCAAAAACTTTTTTTTCGATCGATGTTTTGTAAAAACGAAGAATATATACTAAATTCTCCCCATCACCCCATCACCCATTCTCCCATTCTCCCATTCTCCCCATTCTTTAAAAAACCATCCACCTAAAAACCATCACCCATTCTCCGTAAAACTTCAATAAGAAATCATTCCAGGACCTTATCAAAAGCAAAATCAGGAGCAGCAAGAACAAAAATAGTAGTAGGTAAATCAGCCGTGCGACGCTGCCATTCCTCATAATAATCCTGAAAACCATCATCAGGTTTAGCCATCCCCAAGAAAATTACATCAGCATTGCCAGAAGATTCGTGAAGAATCTTTTCAAAAGGACGACCATTAGCTTCTAATACATTAGGAATTGCACTAATACGTAACTTTTCTATTAAACCTTGCAAATTTTCCCTCGCAGCAACAGCACCACTTTCATCAGAAACCACTAAATTTAAATAAATCTTCGCCTTATTCCATTCAATATCTGTGCGCAAAAGATAAGCCAAAATCAACATCAATCCCCCATTAGCTTGAATCCCACCCCACCAAATATGAATTCTACGATAACGTCTAAAACCCAAACCATGATTTTCCCGTAAAATAACCACATTTCGTTTCGCTTGATGTAACTTAGCAATAGTTGAGCAATATTCCTCCCGTCTTGAAGGTTCTTCACTATCCCCAAGAATAATCGTATTAGGCACCATTGTCCCTAAACCATAAGTTTCAACCAATCTCAATGCCCCCTCAAAAGGGTCAGGTGCTCTTACCAATCTAACTAAAGCTTGTACTCCTTGCTTATCTAAATAATCTTTAATTCTTTTCTCTAAAGCCTCCTGCCGAGGAACATCATAAGATTCGCTCAGTAATACACTAGAAACCGTAAGCAAACCTTTATTATGAGTCAAAGCTTTTGCTAATTTAATTAAAGACCATCTTTTTGTAGGTGCACCCGAAAGAACCAAAATTTGTGGTCGCCAATTTTTAGTATCTTCCCCGTGGTCTAATTGTAAAATTGCTGTTCTTAAAACTGCCTGCCATATACCACGTCTCACATCTCCCCAAGTCACTCTTAATTCCCTTTGTTGTACCCAAACATATACTCCTATAACAATAATTCCCGCTACTCCAGTAGCTATGGGATTAATTAAAAACATTACAATTAAACAACCCAATGCGCCCAATAAAGATAATACCCAATTAACTCTAAATGATGGGCGAAATGATGGACTTTGTAAAAAACCTTCGATGGCGGCAGAGACATTTAACACTAAATATGTCGTCAAAAAAAACATAGTTAAGACAGGGGCGATTAAATTTAAATCCCCCACACATACCGCCGCTATAGCCACTCCCAAAGTTACAGCAGTGCCGATACGAGGCTCATCATTCGCTCCACTTCCTTGACTTAAAAAACTCATCCAATCTGGTAAAACTCTATCTCTGGCTAAGGCTTGTAATACCCTCGGTGCACCTAACATACTTCCGATAGCACTACTTAATGTCGCTCCCCAAACTCCTAAAAAAATGGCTGGACCCCAAAATGACATTTTTTCCATAATTAAAGGTTCAGCGATTAGAGTAGCGGAATTTGCTCTAGTTGCTAAGAAGATGGGGAGTATCATATATATTAGGTATCCCGTTCCAACCGCAGCTAATGTTCCTCTGGGTATGGATAATATGGGGTTTTTTAGGTCTCCTGACATATTTACTCCTGCCATGATTCCTGTTACCGCTGGGAAAAATACTGCGAATACCTTCCAAAATGATTCTTTATTGGTGACGAACCATTCTATTTCTGTGGGTTCTACTGGTTTGCCAAATAAAAAGGATACTAATGATAGTACTATGGCTGCCATGATGAAAAATTGGGTGCGTATGGCTAAATCCGCTGAGGTGATGGCGAGAAATCCTACTAAAATAGTTATGATTAGGGCGATGTAAAGTTGACTTAAGTCGGGGAAAATTTGTAAGACGCTTTCGGCAAAACCTATGGTATACAGGGCTACTGATAGTGCTTGGGCAAAGTAGAGGGGTATTCCTACTGCACCTCCTGTTTCGATTCCTAATGAGCGACTTATCATATAATACGCTCCTCCCGCTCTTACCACTTTATCTGTGGAGATGGCGCATACTGAGAGGGATGTTAGGAGGGTAATTGCTGTGGAAAGGGTGACGATGATAAGTGTGCCTAGCAATCCTACGTTTCCTACTACCCAGCCAAACCGTAGGTACATGATTACCCCTAGGATGGTGAGGATTGAAGGGGTATACACACCTCCAAATGTTCCTAATCCTTTGATTGGTGCTTTGATTCTCGTGTTTTGGCTTTCTGAAGGTGGTTTGATTGGTGAGTTCACTTTTTTTCTGGGTGGGGTTTTTTTCGGTAAGATTTTGTTTGTTTACATAATTATATCTGCCTATTTCTCCATTAAACAATTGAGTATTTGAGTAGATTGGTTGTCATGGTGAATGGTTTCTTGAGAATGGGAAGAATGGGAGGAATGAGGAGAATGGGAGATGGGGTGATGGGGAGATGGGGAGATGGGAGAATGGGAGATGGGGAGAGTAATATCATTTTATCCATTAGATATACATACTTGGATGGGGGAAGACAAAGGAGAAAAAAGTGCATCTTATTTACTTATTACTTATTACTTATTAC
>JANQIW010000001.1 GCA_028281945.1 Prochloraceae cyanobacterium PL24a_bin.78 | reverse complement strand
GTAGGTGAAAAAAGTTTTAAAATAGAAATTCAAAATCAATCCCTAAAGAAAAAAATATAAGATTACCCATTTTCTATTTAATTTTGCTTACCTACTTATTACTATTCTAAGGATTAAATTGTATCATAAATTGGTTGGTTTGGATTTTTTTGATTAAAAAAGGAATTAATTTTTAAATTATTAAATAATTTTTTTTATAATTATACAAAAATTATCTTTAAACTATAAAAATCATGTCCTATTATTTCTTTTTTGTTTTTAATAATTTTGATTCTCTTTTGCAATCCAATTATTAATTTCTTGCATTAACCAAATGCTTTCTTCTTCTCCTAACGCACCTCCTAAATTATAGGTTTTACCTATATTATATTTCATTTTTACTTGAAAAGTTTTTCCTTGTTGAAGTAAAAAAACACTCATAATTTGGTCAAGATAACCTGTTTTTTCTCCATAAGTAAACCTCAATACTTGTCGCCATATTTGAAATTTATTGCCTTTAAAATCAATTAAAGTACGTTCTCCAAAATGCTTCGACAAATTCTTAATCAAAAGAGTAAAAATCAAAAGAAGAACTGATAAAGCTAGAATAGAAACTAGTGAAAATTCAATAAAAACTGCAATAAAAAATCCAAAGATAAAACTTGTCAAGAAAAAAAATAATGATATTATTATTAACCCTCCAAGCAAAACCAATATTGACATTAACCAAATATTACCTATGCTTCTTAATTGCCTTAATCCTGGTGCGGGAATCTGGATTTTTAATTGATCATCTTTTTGAGTTAATTTAATTAAACTGCCATCAGGTTTTGCTATATTTCTAATAATAATTGATGGAAATTTAGATGGATGATGATATTTTCCTGATTTGAGGGCATTTAATGCTATTGTTGCTGTTTGAAATCTTTTTTCTACTGCAATTTCTGTCATTTTTTCTAGCCAATATATCAAGTCTTCCCTAACATTTACTTTGTTACTAAATTGAATTATGGAATCTTTTTGAGGTAAATTAGCAGGGGCAATTCCTGTTAGTAAATGGATTAAAGTTGCACCTGTTGCATACAAATCTGAGGCACTTACTGCCTTGCCCCAAAATTGTTCTAAAGGCGCATAACCGCTGGTACCAACTATAGTAAATGTTACCCCTGTAACTGCTGCTTTTGATTGCACTGCACCAAAATCTATTAAGTAAATACTGTTATCTTTTTCTCCTAATATTAGGTTACTTGGTTTGATATCTCGATGCAATACTGGTGGGTTTAATTGATGCAAATAAATTAGAATTTCAAGGATTTCTTGGGCTATTTTTCTAACTTTTTCCTCGCTAAAATGTTGCCCTTCTTCTAATAATTCTTGCAGAGATTTTCCTACTATATAATCTTGCACTAATCCAAACCAATATACTCCTTCTCCCTCTTTTTTATCGATTTCAAAGTAATCTCTATATTTGGGAATTTTGGGGTGATTTAATGCTTTTAATACTTCTGCTTCTCTCTCAAAGAGTTTGAATTCATTCCATTCCATTTGAGGATTAAATGCTAATAGTTTTACAGTGACATTATCTTCTGTTTCTAAATCTTTTGCTAGCCAAGTTTGGTGCCCTGCTGCTGTGCGCCCTAATCTTTGTTTTAGTTGGTATTTTTCTTTGATTATTTCTTCTGGTTTTAACATGATACTTATCGATTTATTACTATTTCTTTTTGGCTAATATTTTCTAATAAAAGTTGTTAATGATTAGTTATTAACTATTAACAATTAACTATTTAATAATTCCTTTGCTAATTCTAAATCAAAATAATTTTTACCTTTCCCATCGCCTTTAATTACGGTAAAAGGTTGATGATTTTCTCCTAAATGATTTACCACTAATACTGCTTGGGAAAAATCTTGATCTTTAGTATAGTTATTAACAGTAACTACGGTTTTTAAATTTGCTTTTGTTGCGGCTATTAAACCATGATTGGTATCTTCAAAAACTAGACATTCTCTAGGAGATAAATTCATTTTTTCCAAAAGATATTGATAAATATCTGGCGCGGGTTTTTTATTAACAACAATGTCTCCTGCTGCTATGATTTCAAACCAAGATGGCGCGTCTTTTGCTAGGGAATATTCCAATAAAGCTATGGCATTTGGTAAGGCTGCTGTGGTAGCAATTGCTAAACGAATCTTGTGATTTTTTGCCTCTTCTAATAATCTTTTAATACCTAATCGTAAAGGGATAGTATCATTAGCCAAAATTTCTTTGTAATGTTTAGTTTTAAGGGCGTGTAATTTACTAATAAATTCTCCTAAAGGTTGAGGTAATGAAAATTCTTCCAAATATTGTTGAAGGTAATATTTAATTCTCTCTTTTCCTCCTGCTACTTTTAACAATTTTCCATAAAGATTTTCATCCCATTCCCATTGCAATCCTGCTTCTTTAAAAGCGCGATTAAATGCAATTCTATGTCCATTTTTTTCGGTTTCTGCTAATGTGCCATCTACATCAAATATTAATGCTTTTAATTGAGTCATTTTTGAATTATTAAATATGATGAAATACTATTTAATTTTAGAATAACATAGCCTTATATTATTTTTCTTTAATAGTGATATAGACGAAGAATGAGGTGAATGGTTGTCACGAAGAATGGGAGATAGGGGGAGTGGGTGAATGGGTGATGGGGAAGTGGCTGAATGGGTGAATGGGATGAATAGGAGAAATAGGAATAAGGCAGAATTATCTTTTGACAGGAGAGAGTAGAATAAATACATTTTGGTTAATTATCCTATATTTAAAATTTTTTAACTCTGTCATTATTAAAGATTCTCTTGATATCAAAATAATTTCCATTTATCAATTGAAAAAGCTGTAAGTAATTAAATTGGAGGATTTTTTATCCTCATACTTACAGCAAATATTGATCTTATTATTAGTTTAAATCAAGCTATTAACATCTCTAAATCGATAATTTATATCAAAATAAACTGCTTTTCTTGCTAAAACTAAAATCTTTTTTTATTGACAATAATCATTGACTTTTAAGACAGAAATAACTTCTACATTAGCTCCATTTTTAATAACAAATTCGCTCAAACCTACATCACTTTTAGGGTTTCCTCAATTGTAAGTGTATTCTAATCTTGTTCATGGATATAGTTTTCCATTATTTCCTAGTATTAATTCATTTAATTCATCTTCAAAATAACTTAAATTTGTTTGAAACCAATCTTGATGCTCTTGAGAAACTGTAATAAAACTATTTGATGAAAAGAATGCTAATTCTGATTGGCTATAAATGATTTTAGAAGCAGGATTATGTCTAAAAAAAATTAAAATTTTACCCAGAATGTTATAGTACTATCAAATAAAAACTATAATTTTACTATTTTTTAGATATACTAAATTATTTTTATTTCTCCTTTTGTTTCATTTCTTTTTTAAAATTTATAATATTTGTAATAATATCAAACCAAAAAGGTGCTCCCATAGAAATAGCTAAAGTACTAATCAACCAACCAATAATAATTTGAATTAAATTAGTAATATTGAAAGGATTTAATTGTTCGCTAAAAGGATCAGATAAATTCCAACCAATTGGTAAATTATCAATACCATTTAAAGCTAAATTAATTTGAGATTGAATATTATGAATACAATTGTCAAGATTTTCTTCACTCTCAATTTCAGAACAAGAACTTTTATCTAAATTTGATTGTACTACTTCTATTGCAGATTGACTAACAGTAGAAACTAAAATTTCACTTTTAGATAAATTATCGATAATGTTTATAGTATCAACATTAAACACTATAACTAGAATAAACCCCAAAATAAAAGAGATAAGTTTAGATTTTTCTTTATATCTTTGAGAAGCATATTTCATGGATTCATCAAACCATTCTTCAATTTCTTGAGTTAGAGAATTAAATTCTATTTGTGTTGTTTCCAATCTTTTTTTTGTTTTTTCTATTATTAAAGATAGTTCTAGTTTTAATTTTTCAGGTAAAACAGAGTTATTAATGTCATCAAGAATTTCTTCTACTGTGAATTTAGCAGAAGGATTCTCCTTATTATTTTGATAATTCAATATTTCTTTTAAGATTTTAATCAAAGCATGGGCAAATTTTTCACTAGATATTTTAGTCTTATCAGTAGATTTATTGAGGAAGAAATTAAAAAATCTCTCGTAAAGTTTTTCCGTAATAGGCAGATGATTTTGATTTTGATTTTCCCCTAAAATATACATAAGAGATTGTCTGAAATTTTTGCCTCGTAAATTGAAAAAGGAAGCAATTATTTCCTGAATTTCAGAAGTGACAAGACTCAATACCCAGTAAATAAAAATCAGAGTAATGATGATACCGCTTAGAGTAGATAAATTCATGATTATTTCTCAATTAATGTGTTTAAAAAACAAAACTTGAAGCAATTTTAGATTGATTGATACTCAGAAATAAGTTGTGATAATTTTTATGGAAATATTTTTGGTTTTGTCTATTTTATTATAAAAGGAACTTTTTATTCATTTTTAATTTAAACAGTTATCTATAAAAGAATAAGATTATTGATAAAATTTCCGTGGTAATACTGAAGATATTCAATTTTTTGCTTGTGCTAAAATAAATATAGTGTTTAGCAAAATCTCAAAAAATGATCAATAATTTTAGTAAATTGGTAATTGCTACTGCTTTTAGTCTTACTTCTAGTTTTTTCTTTTCTATTAAAGCACAAGCTAGTAATATTTCATTTAATTTTGAGGTAAATATTACTTCTGGCCCTTTGTTGGGTGAAACTTTTACTGGTTTTTTTGATACTGATGTATCTGATAGTGTTTTTACAACCCTCGGATTTCAAGAAATTGAACCAGATTTAGCAGAATTTAGTTTTTTAGGAATTACTTATACCGAAGCAGATGTGGATAATGTTAATATTTTTTCTCCTCAAATAAATCTTTTAGATGGAAATTTAATTGGTTTGGAGTGGATATTAAATTCAACAGAGGCTGATAATAATTTTTTAGTTTCTATTCTGCCTGGAATTTCTGATATTAGTGAAGTGTCTTTTAATTATGAAATTATTGATGTAGGAGGATTTACTGCGGGAGAAGGTGAAGGTGATATTACTTTCTCTGAAATCATTCCTATAACTACTACTCCTATTTCTCCTTCTACAACTACCCCAGAATCTGATTCTATTTTTGCTTTATTAGGCTTTGGTGTTTTAGGTGTTAAGTTACTACAGTTTTCTCGAAGAGATAAACGATTTTCTTAGGTATACAAAATAAAGATTTGAATTAATGGAAGAAAAATTTAGTTTAAAGCATTTGCTTCAAGGTAAACTAAACCAAACTATATAGGAAAAAGTCTCAACATACTTTTCTAAAAATTGTAAATTTTAGGCTTTAACTATATAGTTGTTAAGATTTAGAATTATATTTTACTCACAATCGCTTTTATAAAAATATGAAAAGGATTTTAGAACCGGAAGTTATGGATTCCATGGATGAAGCTTTAGATTATGACAGTATGGATTTTACTGAAGTCAATACTTCTTTCGCTCAAAGGGCGGTAGAAATTGGACCAAAGTTAGGTAAAGTTTTAGATGTGGGCACGGGGACTGCTCGTATTCCAATTATTATTGCATCTATGAAACCTCAATGGCAGATTTTAGGGGTTGATTTGGCTGAATCTATGTTAAGGGTGGGCAAGGAAAATATCTATAAGGCTGGTTTGAGTCATCAGATTTCTTTAGATAAAGTGGATGGGAAGTCTCTTCCTTATTCATCCGATGAGTTTGATATGGTAATTTGCAATAGTTTAGTCCATCATTTACCAAATCCTAATTCTTTTTTTTCTGAGGTTAATCGGGTTTTAAAGTCTAATGGTGCTGTCTTAATTCGGGATTTGATTCGCCCTGAAAATGACGATGTTGTAAATAAATTGGTTGATTCCATTGGCCCTGAATATAATGATGGTCAAAAAAAGTTATTTCGGGATTCTCTTCATGCTGCTTTTACTGTTGATGAGGTGAAAAATATGGTGGAAGATGCTGGTTTTATGGGTGTTGATGTCTATCAATCTAGTGATATTCATTGGACGGTTGAAAGGAAAAGTACAAGCATAGAAAGTTAAATCTTGATTATTTATGTACATTAATGTCTGATAATAATTTTTTGTATTTTCAAGCTAAATCTATAACTTCAAAAATGTATAATCAACTAAATCTGTAGGGATAATATATTAACTTTCTAAGAATATTTGCAAAAAAATATAAAATCATAATATATTTAATACCATAAAATACGTAAAAATAAGGATAGTTATTTTTTTACAGTAGTGGTATACTAGTTGGAAAGGTATTATAGCCATTTGATTGTTCATTGATTGTTAAAAACATTTTATATTGTGCTATTATTTTTGTAGGAAAAATATCGGTAAATATAAAGAGGAAATAGGTTGTCAGAAATGGAACTTAGTAAAAAAGAACGGAAAAAATTAATTAGGAAAATAAGTAAAGCTTCAGGTATAGCCCAATATGCTTTAGAAGCAAAAACTGATGATGAACAAGTAATGGAATTGGCTAATCATTTGACAATACTAAGCCTTACCAAGAAAGCCAACGATTATAATCGTTATTGTCAAGGCAAAAAAACGGAAGAAGCCAATAATAAGCTTAAAGAGTTTATGAGTTTGGAAAATTCTGAGATAGTCAAAACTGGTAAATGGTTGTTGAATGCTTTATCTAAAGGAGATAAAGAACGTAAGGAGAATTTATTAGAAAAGAATTTAGTTCATAAAGATGACTATAATGCTAGTGTTGAGGATTTGAAAGATGTTATTAGTGAGCAAAAAGTAACTAGCACACAACAAACTATAAATGCTACAGAAACTATCCAAATTTTAGAAAAAAGAATCAGTACTTTAACAAAACAACAATCTTTGATTAAAAAATATATTATTAATAATTACGATTCTCAAGTTTGGAAAGATATACAGTGGTATTTTGATAAGAATCAAAACATAGGTTAATATGAAACTGATAGATGGTTTGAACTACCGAGAATGGCAGAAACGAAATACTCAAAAGTTTAATGCTTTAACTACCTCTCAACAAAAAGAGGCTCGAAAACAAGGATATAAAAATCAGGGTTGGCAAAATGTTCAAAAGTCTTGGAAGATAATTCAATCCCTATTTTCTAATTTAGTTAGTATGTTTGAGGCTAAACTCAACAAGGGCGATTTAGTGGGAGCATTAGAATTGTCTATTCTTGAAGGTGAAGAGTCTCAAACTATAGCGAGAAAAGCTATTGATGAAATATCTCAAACCCAAAAGGAAATTGATGAAAAAGCCGATCGTATCTTAGCCAAATACCCTTTACTTTGAAGAAGAATTATGACTGAAATACCTAAAAGATCCTTAGAAACTTTATATGATTCTCGTGAAATACAAGATATTTGGAATTATAGCCAAAATATGTATACAATCAATGATCCTGAAAAAGGAATGATCACTCCTAATCAATATCGGGCTACTAGGGCTTTTAAACCTTGTCCTTTTTGTGGCAAAAAAATGGTGCATGGTCAAGATACATATACTACTCCTTCTCAAGAGGCTGCTATTAGGTTAAAATATTATTATTTTGATAAATCTGGGATGAAAAAATTTGCAAGAATTGGTAATCTATACTATCATCCTCATTATATAACTATAGATCATAAGATTAATAAGGCGCGTTGTCCTGAAAAAATGTTTGATTATGATAACTTACAAGCTATATGTTGGCGATGTAATCAGGAAAAAGGTGATGATAATAGTTTTGAAATTAATCACACACAAGAATACATCAATAGTTTAGCTGATGAAGCTTTGGCTAAATATCCTTCTTTATGATAGGTTAATTATAAAAAGCTATATTGTATTAATATTTAATCATCCATTTGCCAAGGTTCAGTAATATTATTTTCATCTAAAATCTTTTTAGGTCTTAAAATCAAAATAACCTTACCCAATAAATCTAAACTAGGTGATTCTTCAAACCATTCAATGGTTAAAGTATTATCTTTTTCCACCACAAAATAACTATTAACATCCCAAATTGTCTGACTCTTATCGATCACAACTAAAACTTCCTCAGATTTACCCCCAAGAGTTTTGGGTAAAGAATCGCTGTTAGTTAAGATTACCACAGGGTTTTCTGCCGTCAGAATTGCCTGCCAACCAGGAAGAGGAATAAAACTACCGCCACCAGAGATACTTATCATTTTCCAAGGTTCACTTAATTCCACCTGCGACACATCTAAATCTGCCTTTTTCAAGGGTAAAGTGCCAGCCACGGGTACAATTCGTGGTAATTCTTCCTCTACTTCTAGACGGTATACCGGTAACATAGGTGCACTGCGACTGGGAGTAACGCTAAAATCACTTAATAGTTTTTCGACTTTTTCCCTAGCGGTTGGGGAGTATGCGTATTTTAAACCTTTAGCTATTAGACGAGTGCGTTGTTGTAAATCTTTCTTTTGCCGTGCCACTTTCCAAGATTGATATGCTGCGGCATCTCCAGGGTGATTGGTAAAGCCTTCTGGCAATTGGGATAAGTAGGAAAAATCTTTATATGCTTTGGCTAAAACTCTCGATTCATCTAAATCTAAATTCTTCTCTTTGGTGAAAATTGCGGCGATCGCTCTTTGTTTTTGGTTTAAAATTCTATATTCATATAATATATCACTTTTAGCACCTCTAAAATAGGATAAAACTTCATCTGAGGTATTTTCTGCTATCAAACTTTCATATACTTGAACTGCAACAATGACTAAATTTTGCTGACTAGCTTGGAAACCGGTTTCTTCAAAAATAGTGGTAGCTTTAACACCTGAGTTTTGTAGCTTTTGACAAGCTTTCCCCCAATCTACCCAACTTCCTTGTTTATGTAAGAGACTTTGGATTAATTCTGCAATGGCTTCATCGGATAATTTAGATTGAGGAGCTTGACTATTTTCCGTCATAAGTTTGTGTTAATAGTAAATAATTCTTAGATTTTTCTATTTTAACATAAAATCATGGGGTTAAAATTTCTACTTTGAAAAGTTAACACAGTCCTTTATACTAATCTAAAGATAGCCGAGAACGAACATTGAATGGGAGAGTGGGAGATGGGGAGATGGGGAGAGTGGGAGATTGGGAGATTGGGAGATTGGGAGAGTGGGAGATTGGGAGAAATTAGTATATTATCGATCTTTTTACATCGATCTTAAATTATTGTTTGTTACTTCTTGTTACTTCTTGGTGTTACAAAATCATGGGGAAAAATTAAACTAATTATTACCATATCTTTACCTAAGAGGGATACTATCGGAGGTAAAATCAGTGCAAAAAATTTGAGCACAAAGCTAACTAATTGCTAACTCAAAGATTACGTAATACAAAGCGAATCTAAAGGGTTGGAAAATTAGTGCCCACATCAAGCAGAAAGAAATGCCAAGATATGCTCCTAACTTACGATCGCTCAACGAAAAATATCTCTAATATGTCCGAAGACTTTGCCGAAGGACGTAGATTATATTATTACGATAAAGGAGAAGAAATACCCTTATCTCACCAAGGAGTCTGGCAAGTTTATCGAGGAGTAATCCAGCTAAGTAGATTTAACCCTAATGGAGAGGAAGTTTTATTAGGTTGGGCTATGCCTCTTACTTATTTTGGCAATTGGTTTAGTTGTCTTAATACCTATTATGCTAAAGCTCTGGCGGATGTTTACTTAAATTGGTATTCTCTTGGGGAAATCGATGAATCTCCTCTTCTTGCTCAAAATATTTTACATCAAGTAGTTCACCGGATTCGACAAACTGAGGCTTTATTGGCTATCTCTGGTTTGCGTAGGGTTGAAGAGAGACTTACTGAATTGTTGTTCTTACTCAAAAATGAAATGGGTGAACCCCATCCTTTAGGTACTCGCATTAAGGTACGTTTTACTCACCAAAATTTAGCTAATACCATTGCTACTACTAGGGTTACTGTTACTCGGCTACTTGGTGATTTTCAAAGGCAAGGTTTTGTTTCTATGGATAACGATCGTCATATTATTCTTCTTCATGATAAATAATTGCCTTAAATTGGGCAAATAGTAATTTATATCAACTTTTTAAGTCAATAAGAAAGTGAATATTAAGTAATAATTAATCATAACTAATTTACTAAAAAATGGTTTTTTTATCAATTTAAGTTTTTTCTAATTTGAAATTTTGCTTTATGGAAAGCTAATAAAAGGGATTATTAGTGTAATCATAATCCCATATGGTTTGCTATTTTTATCGACTAACTTTTGATTTCGGCTTCATTGTTTTGAAATCTTCGAGAAAATCTCACTAACTCTCCTATAATTAGAACAACTGAAGTACCTAAAATAATTTCCATCCAATTAGTTAAAGATATAGGGATCGTTCTAAAAATGACACCTCCAAACTGAATAATCAAAATTTGCCCCATAGCTATAATCAATGCAATAGTTACTAAACCTTTATTTTCTAATAAACCAGAAAAAGCAGTATTATTTAACCCTAAACAACGGGCATTAAACAAATTCCAAAATTGGAGAAGAACAAACACCGCGAAAAATACTGACAATTCATAGGGATTCACCTCGTTATTACCTTCTAAATAGAGTAAAAATCCGATTAAAAATACTAAAAATCCTAAACCAATGGTCAAAATCTGATTTCTCATTTCAGGGGAAATAATAAAATCTTGTGGTTGACGAGGTGAGCGATTTAAGACTCCTAAATGAGGTGGTTCTGCTGCTAAAGCTAGGGCGGCAAAGGTATCCATGATTAAATTAACCCATAACATTTGTGTCACGGTTAAAGGTAAAGAAACCCCGATGAATGGACCAATTAAGGCAATACCTAAAGCTACTACATTGATGGTTAACTGAAAGAGGATAAATCTTTGAATATTTTCATAGAGGGAACGTCCCCAAACTACAGCATTAACAATACTCCCAAAGGAATCATCTAAGAGAATAATATCACTAGATTCTTTAGCAAGGGCTGTACCGCTTCCCATAGACAAACCGACTTGAGCTTGTTTTAAGGCGGCTGCATCATTGGTGCCATCTCCAGTAACTCCTACGACTTCCCCATTGGCTTGTAATAATTTGACTAACCTTAATTTATCTTGAGGATAGGCTCTGGAGAGAATCTTTAAGTCTTTAACTGCTATTCTTGCTTCTAAATCCGTAAGTTCATTGAACTCAGTGCCTGTTAAATGAGCATATTTACTTTGTTCCTCTTCATCTTGCCAAAGTCCAATTTGTCGCGCTATTTCTTTGGAAGTTTCGGGGCTATCTCCTGTAACTACTTTTACTTTGATGCCGGCGTTTAAACAAGTATTGATGGCTTCTGGGACTTCATCTCTTAAGGGATCGCTGATAGCTACAAATCCTAGCCAGATTAAATCTCGATCGACTTCTTCGATATCTTCTCCTGTAAAACCGGGGGCTACTTCATGGTAAGCAAAACCTAGGACTCGTCTACCTTTGGATTGGTAGGATTTGATTTCTGCTAAAATTTCTTCAGGCTTGGTCAAATCCTCTTCTAAGCCATTCTGGGTGAGAATTTGAGAACAACGATCGAGTAATACTTCTGGTGCCCCTTTGACGTGGATAATATCCGTATTGGTTACATAAGATCTGCCGAAAGTTGCCATGTATTTTCGCTCAGGGGAGAAAGTCAATTGTAATTTATCTCCAAATTTCTGGCGATAGACAAGGTAATCAATCTTTTGAGCGTTAAGCCATAACAATAATGCTCCTTCGGTTACATTTCCTAAGGGTTGAGGGGGATGAGAGGGTTTAATTTCGAGATCGGCGGTACTGTTAACGGAAAAACTTTCAGCAATTAACTGGCGATAAAAATCCCCTTTTTCAGGACTAAGTAGACAAGGAATAACCACATCTTGAACTTGCATTTCATTCCGTGTTAAGGTGCCTGTTTTATCTGAGCAAATCACGGTTGTTGCGCCTATGGTTTCGCAAGCGTGCATACTTCTCACTAAATTATTAGATTTAGCCATCTTTTGCATACTATATGCTAAAGAGAGAGTTACACTAATTGCTAATCCTTCTGGTACTGCTACCACAATTATTGTGACGGCTACCATAAAATAGTTGAGTATGGCTAATCCTATATCTGTTGGAATCCATGGTATTTCACTACTGGGTATTAAATTTAACGGATAACCTATGGCAATACCTATGGCAGATAATCCTAATCCTACACTGATAGTTTTTAGCCAAGTGGATAAACCTTGTTCTAGCCATGGTGGAGTTTCTAATTCTTCTTTAAATAAACTTATTCCTTCGTAAATTATAGGTAACCATACGGGAATGATTGCCACAAAAATACCTAACAAGAAGAAGATTAGGATATAGATTTGCTGAGAATTTAAGTTGATTTCAGTGAGGATCAAACCTCGTAATAATAAAGCGATAAAAGTTAAAGCAGCTACACCAAAGCCTACTAATCCAATAAATTGAGAGAGTTTTTCTAGTTGGATATTTAGGGGAGTTTCTACTCCTGTTTCTAGGCTAGTAATTGCTTTAGCTATTTTGCCAATTTCCGTTTGAGTACCTACTGCACTAACTCTATAAAAACCATGACCTCCTTCTACAATGGTGCTACGATAAAGGTTAAAAGGAGGATAGGTAGAATCTTCTATTTGTGTTGGGGAGGTTTTATCTTTTGGGAGTTTAGGAACTGCTATTGATTCTCCTGTGAGTTTAGATTCATTGACAAACAGTGAAACTGCTTCTATTACTTCTCCATCAGCAGGAATTTCTTCTCCAGGTTCGAGATAAACAATGTCACCCACCACTAGATCAAGGCGTTCTACTCTGGTAAATATTCCATCCCGAATTACTTTTACTTTTTCTCGATCGTAAACTTGATTGAGAATTTCAAATTCTTGATTTGCTTTATATTCGTTAATAAAACCAACGGTAGTAGCTAAACCTATGGCGATAATTATTCCTATTCCTTCTACATAATCATCCCTTAAAATTCCAACACCTATGGCGATTGCGGCTGCTACCATGAGGATTTGGATCACTGGATCCTTAAATTTTTCTAAAAAAAGTTTCCACCAAGGTTCTTTTTCCCCTTGATCGAGGATATTTGCTCCGTATTCTTTACGGTTGATTTCAACTTGAGGTGTTGTTAATCCTTGATAGGGAATGATGCCATTGCTTAGTCGATCTGAAACCATATTACTAAAAATATTAATTACCCTACTCTATAACATTGATTGTTAATGTTTACATTATTTTTATTTTATCACGGGGAGGATGGGTATTTATTAGACCAAATTTATAAAAAGATGATAGAGTTAAAACTCTTCTTGGATTGCTGATACCAAAACCCAAAACCTATCTCCCTTGTCTTCCTTGTCCTCCTTGTCTCTCCCTAACCATTGTATGTCATACTAATGGACAAAACCATATTAGACCTCTTGCAAAACTAATTTTCTGTTATAATCAAAAGTTAAAAAATTTGACTTCAACTCAATACCTCGAAGTATTTTTTCTGGTTTGCAAATTCTAAATTCTGTTGCCGTAGCCTCTGCATCAGGAGATATTCTGAATTCAGACTTTCTCAAGAAGTCTATTGTTACATTTAATTTGAAAAGATGTCTAAAATCTAAGAGTAATTGAATTTATAAATTATGGCTAATTCTGAATCTCATGAGGCTATTGCCTATTTACTAAGGCGAATGGCTATTTACGAAAGGCGACAAAATGCTTTAAAAAAATATCTACGAAATCTTAAATATGAAATTGATTGTATCTCTTCTAAATTAAATCGAGACTCTTGGCAGGAGGAATTTCAACAATTAGCATTTGAAATCGAACAAATTAAGGAATATCTAGAAATTAATTCTTCTTTCTCTTCTAACTTAGATTCTGGTGTTTCTCTTGAATTTTCTGGTGAGTCTTCTGATAAATCTGATGATTTTAATAATCTTGATTCTAATTTTCTTAAAACTATGTCTAAGTATTCTGATGATTCCAATTCACAAGATATAGATTTTAACCAAGATTTAGAAAGTTCTCAAATCTCTAATGTTTCTTTCTCTACGAGTGATACAGATTTTAAAGCTGAACGTATTTTATTAATCTTAAAACTTTATTCACAGCTTGAGCTAGAACTTTCAAGTCAACTAGAAGATAATTTAGCATTAGATTTAGATTCTATAGATGATGAAGAATATTTTCAAGAAGAAGATAGAGGAGAACTATATACTACAGATAATTTTTTACATCTTTACGAACAAGGAGAAAGAAATTTTACTGGGTTTAATTTAGCAAATATTAACTTATATAAAACAGAATTTATTGAACTTAGTCTAAGAAAAGCTAATTTACAAGGTGGAAATCTTAGAGAAATACAATGTAATGACCAAGATTGGCAAGAAATCAATCTCAAAGGAGCAGATTTGTACCGAGCTAGTTTATATGGAACGAATTTAGCAGGAGCTAATTTAGAAAAGGCAAATTTATCTGAAGCTGATTTAGCTTTTACTAACTTAAACAAGGCTAATCTTAAATGGGCTAATTTGAAAGAAACAAATCTTGAAAATGCCAATCTTAGTGATAGTAATCTGACAGAAGCTTCTATGTTTAAAACTAATTTAATTAATACTAATTTAAGTAATGCTAACTTAACTAATGCTAATTTAATGAAAGCAGATTTGAAATCAACTAATTTAAGCAATGCTAACTTAACTGATGCTAATTTAACGAAAGCTAATCTTAGAAGTAATCATAATTTAGAAGGAGCATGTTTTGAGGGAACTATTTTCTATCAAGCAATTTATGATGAAAATACTCGTTTTCCTGTGGGATTTCAACCAAAAGATGCTTATTTAATTTGTCCTAAAGCATCTTTATTATTAGCAGATTTAAGTCATGGTGATTTGGTAGGAGTGGATTTAAGGGAGGCAGATTTAAAAGAAGCTAATTTAGATTATGCTAATTTATCTCAAGCTAATTTGAGAGGAGCTAATCTTTCTCAATGTGATCTTAATTATTGTGATTTAAGGGAAGCTTGTTTGGCAGAAAGTAATCTATCTCAAGCTAATTTAAGTCATGGTAAATTAACTGGTGCTTCTTTAAAAAATGCCAATTTAACTAATGCCAATTTACAATTAGCTGAATTAGCAGGTGCGGATTTAACTGGTGCGAATTTAACTGGTGCGAATTTGGAAAATACTGACTTAACTGGTGCGACTCTTAAAGAAGCTTCTATTGATTCTGAATCTCTTCGTAAGGCTAATTTAATGGGTGCTGTTATGCCTGATGGTAGTGTTTTTATTGTTTAATTATCCTTTAATTTTTGAGTCTAGTCTTGACATTTTTAAGTAAGATTTGTTACGATAGACAGTTATAAATAAAATACTTGAAAATTGTTATTGAATTGTTTTTTAGTTGGATTTTTATCTTTTGAAGAACATCTAAATCTTAAATTTATCCATGTCTTTAGCATTGTAAAAGCATCATAAAAACAGTTCTTATATGGTGTTCTAAGATATATAAAGCCAAGAAACTGTAAGATAAATTATTAAATATTGAGGTAAATCTATCGTGTTTTTGTTTTCTATTTTGACTTTAGTAATTTCCATCTTAGCAACTATGTTAAGTATTACAACTACAGAAGAAGTATTTAAAGCGGCAATGGCAGCTACAGCAATTTTATCAATGCTTTTAACTCTGATTTTTGCGCCTTGGCTTCTGAAATTAACTTTAGTAATTATTCCTTTGATGTTATTAGATACTCCCCGTCGTAAAATTAATAATGCTAAAGAAATTTTGGCTCAAAAAAGTCGTTTTATTAGATAATAATTTCTAGAAAAAAGAAAAGATAAATCAGGAATTATTTGTTGGTAATTTTTTGTAAAAATAAAAATCATAAGTTGTTTTAATTGTTGGACTGATTACAGTTATCAATCTTTCCAAAAGTTAATTGTAATAGCAAATTTTGTGCTATTTTTTTTTGCTAAGATTTAAAGAAATTCTTTAGTTGATCTCCTCTTTACTATTTTTTAGTGCAAATCTACTCAAATTTGACAAACAATGATCTAAACTATGTGGTGAGGAGATTATCTAGTGTAGTTGAATTAATTGCTTCTTAAGATAAAGCTTAAAAGTCAAGAAAAGCTGACATTAAGGGGTTGACAAATTCAGTAGCAATTGATACATTTTTAGTAGATCATTAATCGTTCATCTCGCCATGAATCAATCAGAAATTAAATGGGGAGACGGAAGTAGGTAATAAAAACCGAAGGAACGCACCTCATCTAACATCAAATTGAGGTGAATTTGAAATGTCTGTACCTTCAATCGTAACTTTAATAATTGCAACATTATCCATTGTATTAAGTCTCAATACCAGAGATGAAGTTTTCAAAGTAGCTATTGGTTGTCTTGCAACATTATCCATTGTATTAACTATAGTATTTGTTCCTTGGAGCATTAAAATTGTGATTGTATTAGCTCCCATTATTGGAGAAAAACTCCACTTATTCTAGAAAAATAAGCTAAATTAATTGAATAAATATCTCCAATTGACTTAAGAGATGGAAAATTACCACTAGGCAAACAACTGTAATACAAGATTAGGTTGTTTGTTTTGTGTTTTAATGAATACTTTCTTGGTATAACTCTGAATCTTGAAATCTAAAAAAAATGTTATAATCGAAGTATAAAGATTAAAGAGAATTCAAGGTAAAATGTCACTAAAAAACCATAAATTCAAGATTAATAAAAAAAAATTTAACTATAGAAGTAAGAAAATAATTATCAAAGCTACCTTGGTAATTTCAACCTCAATTTTGTTAATTTTAACTTCAATCTCCATTACATCAGGAAAACTTCAAGCACAAGATCAAATTCCATTAGAAAATATATCTAATAATCACGGAAAACAAACAGAAGAAATTATCAAAGAAACTTCAAAAAAAACAACAGAAAATAATTCATACATTGATCCAGAAATGATAGAATTATTAGACTTGAAACCAGAAGAAATAGCTGATTATCAACAACTATTAATTGCAGATGGATTATATAGAGAAGGTAATAAAAAAGCAGCAGAAAAAATATATCGACAAGTTAAACCCTCATTTCAAACCAAAGGTTATAGAGAAGTAGGATTAAAACAAATTCCCATCTATAATCCCTCACAATTAGAGCCAGATGGAGCGGTTTATTGGCGATTATATCAAGAAGCTAAAGATAATAAAAAGTTAAAAAGTAAAATATTAGCACCATTGGAATTATTAGTAGAAAATCATCCTCAATTTATCCCCGGCCAAATTAAATATGCTGAAGTATTAAAGTTTTATGGAGAAAATGAAAAGGCTTTTAAGGTATTAACCGCGGCAGCAGAAAAATATCCTAATGAGCCTGAGTTGTTACGAGTGAAAATAGAAGCCGATCGAGAACAAGAACAATGGTTACAAGCTTCTTTAAGTGCGAGAAGATTTGTCTTATTTAACCCGAATCATCCTCAAGCACCAGAATTTAAGCAGATAGCTGATGAAAATTTAGAGGAATACAAAGATGAATTACGAGGAAAATTAACCGAAAATGCCATTTTAAATGTGATTACAGGAGGAGTAGGTTTTGCTCTTACTGGTAATATTTTAGGGCCACTTTCCGCCGCAGAAACTACATTCTTGTTATTACAAGGAGAATCGGCAATAGGCGATCGTTTTGCGAGGAGACTCACCCAAGTATTACCTTTAGTAGAAGATGAAGAAGTTCTACAATATGTTAGAGAAATGGGTCAAGAAATGGCAGAAGTTGCTGGCAGAGATGAATTTAATTATGAATTTTATGTCATTAAAGATGAAAATATTAACGCATTTGCCTTACCGGGAGGGAAAATTTTTATTAATGCAGGAGCGATCAGCAAAACTAATTCAAAAGCGGAAATAGCAGGATTAATGGCCCATGAAGTTAGTCATGCTGTATTATCACATGGATTTCAGCTTGTGACTCAAGGGGGAGTTACTGCTAATTTAGGGAGACTTGTTCCTTTTGTTGGGGGAATTGGTTCTAACCTTCTTGTGCTAGATTATAGTAGAGAGATGGAAGAAGAAGCGGATATATTTGGAACTAGACTGTTAGCTGCTAATAATTATGCGGCAGATGGATTGAGAAATTTAATGGTAATACTGGATGAAGAAAATCGAGAAGCTCCTCCTGCATGGTTGTCAACTCACCCAGAGCCGGAATCAAGGGTGGAATATATGGAAAGTTTAATTACTAATAATAATTTAAATCGCTATTCTTATGAGGGTGTAGAGAAACATTGGCAAATGCGAGCTAAAGTTAAAGAGATTTTAAATGAGAAAAAAGAGGAGGAAAAACCACAACTTCGGATTCGTCGTTAAAAAAACTTGAATGCTGTAAAAGTCTAAAATTTGTATCAATAAAGAGGTTAACAAGCTATTAGCTGAGATGCCCAACTGGCTAATAAGGATGATTATCTAAAGATAATTGATTTGGAATGGCTTTGCTATAATATTAATTTATTGATTACAAAGAGCGCAAAATGCAAATTTTAGCAACAGATAAAACCCCGTTAAATTGGACAGGAGAAACCTTAGCAATTAGTTTATTTGAAAATGCCAGTGAAGTAACAGGAGATTTAGCTAAGTTAGACGAAATCTTAGAAGGCACCATCACTGAATTGATCTCAGAAGCAGAGTTTAAAGGTAAATTAGGTAGTACTATCGTAGCTCGTGTGGGTTCAAAAACTCCTATCCGTAAGATTATCATTTTAGGATTAGGAAAGGCTGATGACTTGAAATTAGATTCTGTGAGGTTGGCAGGAGCGACTATTGCTAGGATAGCTAAAAAGCAAAATTGCAAGAATTTAGCCATTAGTTTGCCTATCGTTAATAATGATTCGGCGGCCACCGCGGAGGCAATAAGTGAAGGGATTCTTTTGGCTTTACACCTGGATAATCGATTCAAATCAGAGCCAGAAGATCAAGGTGGAAAACTAGAAAATATAGAATTATTAGGTTTAGGTACACAAACAGATGCAATAAATAAAGCTAATAAAATATTTGAAGGTGTGAAATTAGCTAGAGAATTAGTAGCCGCTCCGGCAAATACTGTTACTCCTGTCACATTTGCTCAGACAGCAGAAGAAATTGCTAAAGCATATAATATGGGTCTGGAAATTCTGGAAAAAGAAGAGTGTGAAAAATTGGGAATGGGAGCATTTTTAGGGGTAGCTCTTGCTTCTGATTTACCACCTAAATTTATTCACATTACTTATAAGCCTCAAGGAAATCCTAAACGAAAACTAGCTATTGTCGGAAAAAGTTTAACATTTGATTCTGGTGGATATAATATCAAAGGTGTAGGTAGCGGCATAGAAACCATGAAAATGGATATGGGGGGCGGTGCAGCCACTTTGGGAGCGGCAAAAGCTATTGGTGAATTGAAGCCGGAGGTGGAAGTGCATTTTATTTGTGCTGCTACGGAAAATATGATTAGTGGCCATGGAATGCACCCTGGAGATATTTTGACAGCTTCTAATGGGAAGACGATTGAGGTGAATAATACTGATGCTGAAGGAAGGTTGACTCTGGCTGATGCTTTGGTTTTTGCTGAGAAGTTGGAAGTTGATGCTATTGTTGATTTAGCTACTTTGACAGGGGCTTGTTTGGTTGCTCTTGGGGATGATATTGCTGGTTTATGGAGTACAAATGAGCAGTTAGCTGAAGAAATTAAACAGGCATCTGTATCGGCGGGAGAGAAGTTTTGGCAGATGCCTTTAGAAGAAAAGTACTTTGAAATGATGAAGTCTCCTATTGCTGATATGAAAAATACTGGTAGTAGAGCAGGTGGTTCTATTACGGCAGCGTTATTTTTACAGCAGTTTATTAAGGATACACCTTGGGTTCATTTAGATATTGCTGGTCCAGTTTGGGCAAAGAAAGAAAATGGTGTGAATAATGAAGGTGCTACGGGATTTCCTGTGAGAACTTTAGTGAATTGGGTTTGTAATTGTTAGGTTATTTTTGTGTTTTACTCCTCTTCTAGTTTTTTTGGGAAGGGGAGTTATTTATTATTTAATATCATTTTTTGGATAATACTGAATTAAAGACAATTTGATATAAGCTAAGATGGAAGAAGATATTGATAAAAGAGCAAAGTTAGGTTGATTAATTAATCCTAAAACGAGAATTTTAAAAATATATAGAGAAAGATTTGAGGAAGAAATATTGGAGAATATTATTAGTTTATTGAGAGAAATTATATTACCTAATTTTGTTTTAATTGTAGAATTAATTTGATAAGAAAAGAAGGGAATTATGAGTGGAATAACTATTAGTTTAGAACCAGTAATTACGTTGACAGACGAGGAATTCTATCAATTATGTCAATCAAATAGAGATTTACGATTGGAAAGGAAAGCAACAGGAGAATTGGTTATTATGCCACCAACTGGCGGGGAAACAAGTCGTAGAAATTCAGATATTAATATTGAATTGGGTATTTGGAATCGTCAAACAAAGTTAGGAATTCTCTTTGATTCTTCTGGAGGTTTTAAATTACCAAAAGGAGGCGATCGTTCGCCGGATGCTGCCTGGATAAAACTGGAAAGATGGCAACAATTAACTCAAGAAGAAAGAGAGAAATTT
>JANQIW010000174.1 GCA_028281945.1 Prochloraceae cyanobacterium PL24a_bin.78 | reverse complement strand
GATAAAAAACATGAGGATTAATTTTTATCTCGATAATTTTTTAATATACTTTTTAAGTATAAGTAAGTAATTAAATTACAATTTATTTATTTAGATTTTAGGATTAACTGTGTAAGTTTATGTTCCAATCTTTGAATATCTGTTTTTAGTTCTTTTTCCATCAAACTTTCTACTAACCTTGCATAAGTTTGACGTAGCAAAAAATCATAAGTAGTTTCACTTATAGTGTTTTCTTTATACAAAATTGTAAAATACTCTGTTAGGAGTTTAGCATAATGAGCATAATTTAAGTTAAAATAACTCTTACTATTGTTCATATTTTTTCTTAAAATTAAGTCTTCATGATTTATTTGCATTTTTTCCTTAGATCTAATTTTTTTGTTAACCCTGAACTACTTATTTGACCTTGAGTTTAAATTTAACAACTATTTTTCACTTTTTAACAATTAAATTATAGCACATAACAATTATAGTATATAAAAAGATTATTGATTGTAATTTAATATTTGATCATAAACTTTGATATTGTCATATATAGTGGTTTATATAATTAAGTCCACTACATCTAGAGTCAAAGGATCTCAGATTAACACAACAACACCAAAGTTTACGAACACAAGTTTACGAACAAAAGTTTAGTAAGACAAGTTTACTAAAACTGAGACATTCTTGCCAAAGCAGCCACTTTAGCTTGTTTATCAGAAGTTAAACCTGCCAATTCATCAGGAGATAGCCATCCTTCTGCAATCAATCGAGACAGAATAAAAAAAGAAGTACAATCTCGATCGTCATACTTGCCATCTATATCGTATCTTTTCGTACTCAAGTAGTCATGTAAAGACCAAATCTCATCTATTTCAGAAATTTGACTAGCCTTTTGACTAATTTCAGCGATTAAAGAATCAGTTTCTCTAGCATAAGCTTTACTCAAAGCCTCACGAGCAATTTGTTTTTCGGTCTCCGACCATTGTGGAATTTCTTGTTGCATATCAAATTGAAGTCAATAATAAACGCCCTTAAGAATAGAGCGTTTGTAGATTAATGTTTGTTACAAGTAATTTTTTATACTTAATCTTGTATTTTATAGATAGATTAATCAAACTAACGGCCAAGATTTAATAACTCTTTAGGAGATGCAAGTAAATCTATAGCTACAAAGAAAATCTTATTATCAGGATTAAGTAAAAATCGCCAAGCAATATTCATCCCAACATTCCCACCAAACCAAGGAGTTTGACATTTTCCAGTAACTTTAATCTGGGTAAAACCATCCTCAGCTGGTTCTGCTACACCTCGTTCGGGAATCAATTTAAGATTTTGACATTCTTCCCGGAAAAACTTTAAAATATTCTCTCTGCCAACAATAGGGCGACGGAAGGGAGGTTGTAATCCTCCATCTGGAGTAAATAATTGGATCAATGCGTCAAAATCATTAGCATTTAGATTATTCATATAATTGGTAATAGTAGAATTATCAATGCCTTCAATCTTGACTTGAGTCCGCTGTGAGAATTCTTTAGGTGGACTAACTGGCTCAGAAATTTTGGTAAAATTCTGGATTTTATTACGATCGAAGCCCATATCTACCACAGCATTACGTAAAACTGTTATTTGTTGACCTGGATCTAAACCAATAATAGTTTGGAGAACAGCATTAGCATTAGCGGAAAGTTTATAACCTTTAGGAATTGGAGCCATTCTTCCTTCTTCCATTAACTCTCCTAATCTGTACCAAAAACCTAACTTAACATTAGGAGTCCAAGTAGCATAAGTGCGGGCAATGGAAGTATCTGCTCGATTAGCTAAATCACACATTGCCTGACTTTGTTCCATGGGACTCATTTTAAGCATTTCTTCGATGACTCCTTGGGCAAACTGCATATTAGCTGCTCCTGGGGCAGCAACAGTAATAGTTTTACCCATTTCTAAATAAGCGAACCAAATTAATGCTAGTTGGTCTTCAGCACTAAGCTGATTAAATCTACCAATAGTTGCTGGGACTGCATCAGCAGCTAAGGTGTTGGGAAAAATATTTCTGGCTGAATCGATTGTAAATGGCATATTTTTTTTGATCTTTACAGTAGAGGAGTTTGGTTAATTGTTATGGAAAACATTTATTTTGTTGAAGTTCGCGCTATGAAAGAATCTATGGATCTAACACGCTTTTTCCAGCATTAATGTTTATCAATAACTTTGTCAATCTCAAATTAAGATTCTTTAATAAAACTTAACATAAAATAGCTCTTAATAGTTGAACTTTAAACTTATCTGAGATGATTTTTCTCTTATTTTTGGTTGACTTAATGTTAAAATACTAGGGAGAGTTGAAACAGTAGAAAACCAAGTAAAGTAGGCTTTTAATCCATTATTGAAGTTCTAAAATTGATTACTTTAACTCTACTATTTAAAAAAAATAAAAAAAAATAAAGCGAGAACAAAATCCCGCCATATCACCAATCAAAATTAAGAAAAGTTAATTAAGAGACTCAGCAGTAGTAGGAGAAGCAGCCAAAGCCTCTAATTGTTGCTGTTGATCCTGAGAAATACAAGCTTGAATAATATGATCCACATCTCCTTCTAAAGCATTCACCAGAGGGAAATTCTGATTCAGCCTGTGATCCGTAATCCGATTATCCTTATAATTATAAGTACGAATTTTTTCCGATCGAGATCCTGTTCCCACCTGAGAGCGACGCATAGAAGTAACAGCCTCCTGCTGCTCACGGAGCTTCATTTCATACAACTTAGCCCGTAAAATTTGCATAGCCCGTTCTCTATTTTGTAACTGAGATCGTTCTTCCGTACAAAAAATCCGAATTCCCGTAGGCTTGTGAAATAAATCCACCGCAGTTTCCACCTTGTTAACATTTTGACCACCAGCCCCACCCGATCGAGCAGTAGTTAACTCAATATCCTTAGCATCGATTTCCACTTCAACTTCATCCACTTCAGGCATAATAGCCACAGTAGCAGTAGAAGTATGAACCCGTCCACCAGCTTCTGTCACAGGAACACGCTGTACACGATGCACTCCCGCCTCAAATTTCAACTTACTATAAACACAATCTCCCTTAATTTCCAAAATAGCTTCCTTAAAACCACCCATTTCAGCAGGAGACTCACTAACCAACTTCACGATCCAACCTTGAGATTCAGAATACCGGGAATATAAACGAACTAAATCCCCCGCCCAAATACTAGCTTCATCACCACCAGTACCGGCTCTTATTTCCAACATAATATTCTTATCATCATTAGGATCACGAGGTAACAGGAGAACCTTCAACTTATTTTCCAATTCATCCAATTTCTCCTGTAATTCTTCAACCTCAAGAGAAGCCATTTCTTTCATTTCAGGATCACCATTAGAATCCTTTAAAATTTGTCTTGCACCTGCTAATTCTTCCTGAGTTGTTTGCCATTCAGTATAAGTATTAACTGTTTCTTCCAAAGAAGAACGAGCCTTTGTGACTTGCTGTAACTCATTAGGATTAGTAGCAATATCAGGATCTGCCAAACGACGAGTTAATTCATTAAAAGTTTGTTCAACAGATTTCAGTTTATCTAATAAATAAGATTCAGCCATAATCAATACCAACGTTTTTAAATCTAAAAAAAAATAACTTAATTTGAGAGTTCAAAAAAATCTACCCAGCATAAAACTAGCTGGGCCAATTCAACCAACAAAAAAAGCTATTTTTCCTTAGCGTCAGTTTGATCAGAGTTTTGATCAGAATCTGATTTGTTATCAAGCATTCCATACTTACGTAAGAAACGATCGACACGACCTTCCGTATCAATAATTTTCTGAGTGCCAGTATAAAAAGGATGATTACCAGACCAAACCTCGACATTAATTTCAGGCTTAGTAGAACCAATAGTCATCACCACTTCACCATTACAAATAACCTTGGCCTCTGGATACCATTCAGGATGAATATCTTGCTTAGGCATAAAATTTACCTCTAATTATTACCTCTAATATTTTCACTACACATTGAATATTTTAACGTTTAGAGAATTGTGGAGCTTTTCTTGCTTTATGCAAACCATACTTTTTCCGTTCTTTACTGCGGGGATCGCGAGTTAAAAAACCTTCAACTTTGAGAGGTTGACGATTATCTGGAGAAAGTTGACATAAAGCCCGTGCCACTCCTAATTTAACCGCATCAGATTGACCTGTAAGTCCACCACCGTGGGCTTTTACCACCACATCATATTCATTTTCCAAACCTAAAGTCTCTAAAGGAGCTTTAATTACAGAAATATAATTAGGAATGCGATTAAAGTAGATTTCTCCGGACTTATTATTAACAATAATTTGACCTGTTCCCGGAATCAGACGAACTCTTGCCACGGAAGATTTGCGACGGCCTGTGCCCCAATAAACTACTTTGTTGTTTTGTGTCTCAGTATCAGTCATTAATTATCTCCTACTAACTGGAATTGTATTGATTGTTTTTACTTCTGGTTGTTGAGCTTCATGAGGATGATCTGGCCCTGCATAGACTTTTAGCTTAGTAAAAAGCTTGCGACCTAGTGCATTTTTTGGCAACATCCCTTTTACTGCTTTTTCGATGATGCGCTCAGGAATACGGGCTTGAAGTTGGTCAAAAGTTTCAATTTTCATTCCACCAGGTCTGCCGGAATGACGACGATATAATTTTTGACTATTTTTTTTGCCAGTTACCACTACTTTTTCAGCATTGACAACGATGACAAAATCTCCCGTATCCATATGAGGGGTAAACATGGGTTTATTTTTCCCTCGTAAAATCATAGCGATTGCGGATGCTAATCTACCTAAACGCATATCAGCTGCATCAATCACATACCATTTGTAATCCAGAGTTTCTTTAGTTGGTAAAGGTGTTTTTGTCATTTGTTTTACTGCTTCTCTTTAGATTTTTACTTACAATTTTACTCACAACTTAAAAGTTGGTTGAGTATCAAACCAGATTTCTTTTGGGAAAGGGAATTCCTGATAACCTACTCTCAAAAGACACAATCCCTTTGCAGGGGCTGAGTATTTTACTTGGGATCGCTTTTTATTGACCCAAATATCGGTAAAGTTTTCCAGCGATCGACGTTTTGTGCCTACTTCCACCAGCATTCCCATTAGGAGACGAACCATGCCATATAAAAAACCATTAGCTTGAATTTCCACAAAGAGAAAATCACCTTGGCGATAACATTGAACTGCTTGAACTTCTACCCAAGAATCATTACGATCAGAACCTGCGCGATGAAAAGCTGCTAACTCGTGTATTCCTAATAATGGTTTGAGAGCATCAAGCATCAGAGATTCACAGAGAGGTTGATGATAATAATGCCAACTGAGGGAGCGAACAAACAAATTAGGGCTTTTTTCTGTATATATCGTGTAACGATAGCGTCGCCAGATAGCAGAGAAACGAGCGTGCCAAGTTGCTGATACCCTTGCGGATGCTCTAATTAAGATATCTTCAGGCAATCGGGAATTAAGGATTTTTGCCCAAGCTTTAGCTGGTATGGGTCCGTTGTATTCAAAATGAGCCACTTGGGCTGCTGCATGAACTCCGGCATCTGTTCTCCCTGCGCCATGAAGGGTTAAGGAATAACCGCAAACCTGTGCTATTGCTGTTTCGATTTCTTGTTGTATGCTTTTGTCTTTGGCTTGTCGTTGCCAGCCATGATAATTAGTGCCCAAGTATTGTATTACCAAGGCTACTCTTTGTTGTTCATATTGGTTTGATTCTGGTTTTTGGTTGGTTGTCATTGGTTGTGAATAATTTGAGATTTATGATTTTCTCAATTTTTTTCACTTTTTAGTGCTTATTTTTTATACTAACTGAATGATGGCCATTTCAGTGTTATCGCCGCGACGGTTTTTAGTTCTAATTACTCTGGTATATCCCCCATTACGATCGCTATAACGTTCTGGGGCTTTAGCAAAGAGATCATTAACTAAATCTTTGTCATAGATATAAGCTAAAGCTTGCCTTCTGGATGCTAGGGATCCATTTTTAGCCAAGGTTATCATTTTATCGGCATAAGTACGAATAGCTTTAGCACGGGCTTTGGTGGTTTTAATTTCACCATGACGAATTAGTTGAGTTGTCAACGATCGTAATAAAGCTTTGCGTTGATCTGCTGGTCTTCCTAATAGTGGGATGCGGCACTTATGTCGCATATTATTCTCCTCCTGAGTATTAATCTTCTCAATTGATCTTGGTGTTAAGTTTTGGCTGTTTTTTCTTGAGGTAAAGTAATACCGAGTCGCTTTTGTAAAGCCTCAATAACTTCTTCTGCTGATTTTTGACCAAAGTTTTTGATTTCTAAGAGATCTTCTTGGCTATAATCGAGTAAATCTGCTACTGAATTGATTTGGGCACGTTTGAGACAGTTATAGGCACGAACTGAGAGATTTAACTCTTCAATTGGAATTTGACTTGTTGGATCTTCATCATCTCGATCTTCATCTGCTTGATCTAACATACTGAGATCTTTGAGTGGATTAAACAAATCTAGAATAATTTCTGATGCTGCCGAGAGAGCTTCTTCTGGCTTCAAACTTCCATTAGTCCAGATGTCAATCAGAAGTCGATCTGATAAAACTCCTTCAACTCGTACATCTTCGACGCTATAATTCACTTTTGTTACAGGCATAAATATTGCATCTATTTGTAGAAAATCCAATGATGTTGTTTCATCTTTGCCTTTTTCTATAGCTTTATACCCTTTGCCTTTTTCAATCCGAAATTCCATTTCCAGTTTGGCATTCTTGGAAAGGGTAGCGATATACTGACTTGAATCTACAACTTCTACTTCTGAAGGAAGATTAAACTGAGTTGCTGTTATTGTGCCTGGGCCGACTGCTTCTAGACGACCTATTTGAGGTTGATTAGTATAACTTTTGAATACGATTTCTTTCATATTCAACATTATTTCTAATACATCTTCTCTTACCCCTTCGATAGTCGCAAATTCGTGGTTCACTCCCTGGATTCGGATTGCTGTTACTGCTGCACCTTCTAGATTTGACAATAACACTCTTCTCAAGGCATTACCCACCGTAGTTCCTTGGCCTCTTTCTAAAGGTTCGAGAACAAATTTGCTATAATATCCTTGGTTTTTTTGAACCTTGGATTCTACACATTCAATTTTAAACTCAGCCACTCTAGTGACCTCCTTTCTTAGTCATGCCTATATTGTTTTGTCTTTTGTCATTTGCCATTACTTGGTTTAGTCAATGGTGTCTGTTTGTTTTTACCCCTATATTAATTTTTCTTATTATTTTAATATAAGGATTTTCTCCTTTTTTTTGGGATTTTTATTTTTTTTACTTTATAATGTCATTATTCTACCGACAATTTTCTGACTCTTGACTAAACTCTTCGTCTTTTAGGTGGACGACAGCCATTGTGTGGTATTGGTGTTACATCTCGAATCAGGGTTATTTCTAATCCCGCTCCTTGTAATGCCCTAATTGCTGTTTCTCTTCCAGCTCCGGGACCACTTACCATTACTTCTATTTGACGCATTCCGTTGTCCATTGCTTTTCTAGCGGCACTATCTGCTGCTGTTTGTGCTGCGAATGGAGTACCTTTTTTTGCTCCTTTGAATCCTGATGATCCTGCTGATGCCCAAGAAATAACATCTCCTTTGGTATCTGAGATGGTTACTATGGTATTATTAAAGGTTGATTGGATATGAGCTACTCCATTTGGTACATTCTTTTTTGTCTTTTTGCCGCTACTTTTTTTACTTGGTCTTGCCATTTTTTTTTAGTTTTTTCCTTTATTTCCCTTTTCTTTGACTGTTTTTGTATAATTTTAATTCTGTTTCAAGCTAAATTAGATTGGTAATTTTTGCCTCTTGAAATTCTCTGTAGCTATGAAACCACCCTTGCTGGAAATGTTGGTTATTTCTTAGAAGGTGCTTTTTTCTTTCCTGCCACAGTAATTTTTCTACCTCGGCGAGTTCTACCATTGGTTCTGGTTCTTTGACCACGAACTGGCAATCCTAATCGATGACGACGACCTCTATAACAGCCAATATCTACTAGCCGCTTGATACTCATTGATTCCCAACGTCTCAAATCCCCTTCAATTTGATAGTTGTTTTCAATAAATGTTCTTAATTGGGTGATCTCTTCATCGGTTAAATCCTTAACTCTGGTATCTGGATTTATTCCTGTTTCTTTAAGTATTTCATGGGATCGTGATAAACCTATCCCATATATATATGTCAATCCGATTTCTAGGCGTTTATTTCGGGGTAAATCTATCCCTGCTATCCTTGCCACTTGTTTCTCCTTATTTCTCCCTTTAAATGTTTACTTTGACAACAATAACTCTGTATTAATTTGTGGATGCCCAATTGGGCGCATTTTTTGCCAAGTGGGTTTAACCCTGACGTTGTTTATGTTTGGGGTTACTACAAATTACCATTACTCTGCCACGACGTTTAATTACGCGGCATTTTTCACACATTTTTTTGACTGATGGTCTAACTTTCATCTTTGTTGGACAATACTACAAGCTATTTATTATATCATGATTAATTTATTTTGTCAATGAGATCTAAAAATAGTTGAGATTTTCTAGAATCTTTTCTATAGAGAATATTGGTAATTTTATTTTTTCTTTAAGCGAAAAGTAATTCTTCCTTTGGTTAAGTCATAGGGTGTTAATTCGACTTTAACTCGATCTCCGGGTAAAATTTTAATATAATTACGACGAATTTTGCCGGCGATATGGGCTAAAACATTAAAGCCATTATCTAAATCCACTCTAAACATGGCATTAGGTAGAGATTCGGTTACTGTGCCTTCCATTTCAATTAAGTCTTGTTTTGCCAAAATCTGAATCCTCAAATATTACAATTGATGGGATTTTTTCCTTTCGTTTGTGGATGAGATTCTTTGCTTGAAACTCGTCTCGTTATTAGTTGAAAGTTAAATCCATTTGGTTAATTTCTAATATTTAATAGGCTCTAAATATTAGATCTTGAAATTGTCTTGATAGTTATTGATTTTCATCAAAAGAAAATTTTAAATCCATCTCGTTTTCAATCTCCTTTGTACTATCATCTATGTATTTTAACAAATCAGCAACTTCACTTAGATATTTATCCATTGACAATTTGTTCCAAAGATTTAGTAACATCTTCAATTGGTTGTGCACCATTAACAGGATAAAGTAAATTTTGCTCTTGATAAAAATTTATCACTGGTGCTGTTTGCTCACGATATACTTTAAAGCGATTTCTAATGGTAGTTTCATTATCATCTTCTCTACCTCTGGCTAGCATTCTGTTAACTAAAACATCTTCTTCCACTTCAAGATATAAAACATAATCGCAGGATTGATTTAACTTTTGAAGTAATCCTGCCAGAAATTCAGCTTGTTCTAAATTCCGAGGAAATCCATCTAAAATCCAACCTTTTTGAGTGTCATCTTTTTGAAGACGAGCTTCGATTAAATCTCTAATCAAACTATCTGGCACTAATTCTCCTTTAGCCATATAGCTTTCGGCTTTGATTCCTAATTCTGTTTTGGCTTGGATAGCGTTTCTGAGAATTTCTCCTGTAGATATATGAGGTACATCTAAAATAGTTGCTATTTTTTGTGCTTGTGTTCCCTTCCCTGCCCCTGGAGGACCTAAAAATATTATCTTTTTTTCATTTCCCATTGGTTATTATTTTTCCTGTTTTATTTTTTGATTATTTAGCCATTAGTCTGATTTTGACTAATGACTTTTTTATTTTGATTTTTTGTTTTGATTTTTTATCTTCTTTTATTGTTTAACCATTCCTTCATATCGCTGAGATATGACATAGGTTTGGATTTGTTTGGCGGTATCAATTGCTACACCCACCAGAATCAACAAAGAAGTTGCGCCTAAGCCTCGAAAAGTTGTTATCTGTGTAGCACTTTCCACAAAAGTTGGGAGGGTAGCAACTATGCCAAGAAAGATTGCACCTAAAAGAGTAAGTCGATTTAGTACTCCTTCTAAATAAGAAGTGGTGGTTTTGCCTGGACGAATTCCTGGAATACTAGATCCCATTTTCTTGAGATTTTGACTCATATCTACAGGATTAGCGATTAAGGAAGCATAAAAATAGCTAAAGAAGAGGATCAAGATTAAATAAGTCACCAAATACCAAATACTTCCAGGTCGTAAAGCATTACCTATACTTACCAAGATATTACTAAAGAATCCTTCTCCGCTGGTAAAACCCAATAATGATGTGGGCAATACTAATACAGCCGAAGCAAAAATAATGGGCATTACCCCACCTTGATTCAAACGTAAAGGTAAATAACTTGTTCTTTCTCGATATAGCTTTTTACCTACTTGACGACGGGCGGAAATAATCGGTATACGTCGGGTTCCTTCTTGAACGAAAACAATGCCTACAATCATCACTAGGAATACCAGTAACATAATCACTACTTGAGCGACTTCTTGTCTGCCTCCTTCTTGGGCATAATCTATGGTATCTCCTAGGGTTTGTGGTAAACCTGCAACAACACTGACAAAAATCAAAAGGGAGGCTCCGTTACCAATACCTCTTTCTGTCACTAATTCTGAAACCCACATGACAAACATGGAGCCGGCGGTTAATGCTAGCACTGTTTCTGCTATGGGAAAAAATCCGGGCGCAATTAAGTTATTACGAGAGAGTAAAAAGACGGTAATCCCCGAACTTTGAAGAATCGCCCATCCTAAAGCTACATAGCGAGTAATTTGAGAGATTTTCCTTCTCCCAGCTTCTCCTTCATTTTTTTGTAAATCTTCTAATGATGGAAGGGCAGCGGTTAATAACTGCATAATGATAGAAGCTTGAATAAAGGGTAAAATTCCTAGGGCAAAAATTCCTAAACTGGAAAGTCCACCTCCTGTAAACAGGTCTAATACCCCTAATGCTGGGTTATTTGCAATTACATTTCTAAATTGAATCCGATCTATTCCTGGTATGGGAATAAATATACCTAAACGAATTAAGATTAGCAAACCGACTGTAATGAGCAACCGACCTCTTAAACCGGCGGCTTGAGCCATTTGCATAAATGTTTCTTGTGCGCTAGGAGTTTTATCGCGAACCATGAATAACTACCTTAATGAACGTTGTTTTTTCTACTGGAAATGTTAGATCTCTTTAACTTTTCCTTAATTAATATTATGATATATCTTCTTAGTTTGAAATATGTATATCTGTCTTATGTATTGTTTTTGACGGTAATTTGCTAAAGTGATGGTAGAGTTAATGTAATAAATATTAGATGTTTAATTTTTGTGGCAAAATAAATTTTATCAATCTTTTTTACCTTATTGACCTTCCAGTTTTTATCAATGGAAGTCTACCATAACTTTTGAAATCTCCATCTTAAAGTGGCTTGGCTTATTTAACCACTTCGTAACTACCTCCTGCGGCTTCAATTTTGGCTATAGCACTTTTACTAAAAGCAGCGGCTTTGACTTGTAAGGAAACGTTTAATTCTCCATCTCCAAGAATTTTCAAAGGCCCATCATTGCTGGTGACGATTCCTTCGTTCATTAAAGATTCTAAAGTTACTTCTGTGCCTGCTGGTAAAGATGCCAATTTTTTTACATTAATTATGGTGAAATTGTGAGGATTAATAATCTTAAAATGTTTTAATTTAGGAACACGTCTATAAAGAGGCATTTGTCCCCCTTCAAATCCTGGTCTAGTACCTCTACCAGAACGGGATTTTTGTCCTCGCATTCCAAATCCTCCACTAGCACCTTGTCCAGCAGAAATCCCTCTACCAATACGGCGACGGCGTTTTGTGGATCCCGCTTTGGGTTTAGCGTCATTTATGCGCATTTTTTTCTCCTATTTTAAATTAAGCTCCTATTTTAAATTAAGCGTATAGATGTTCTAAAGTAAGATCTCTTTCACGAGCCACTTCGGAAAAAGTACGAATTTGTTCTAAGGCATCTACTGTTGCTCTAGCATTGTTAAGGGGATTTTTAGATCCTAATTGTTTGGCAAGAATATTTTTCACTCCTGCCAATTCTAAAACTGTTCTCACTGCACCCCCTGCAATTACCCCTGTACCTGGGGCAGCGGGTCGCATTATTACTTTTGCACCACCAGATCTTCCGTTGGATACATGGCTAATGGAGTTTGCTTTAGTTAAGTTGACATTTACTAGATGTTTTTTACTATCTGCTACAGCTTTTCTTACTGCTCCGATTACATCACCGGCTTTACCTACTCCTACGCCTACCTGCCCTTTTTCATCCCCAATTACTACTACTGCTCTAAAGCTTAGTTTTTTTCCTCCTTTTACTACTTTACTGACACGACGAATCTGAATTACTCTTTCTTGCCAAGTATTGTCTTCTTTTTTTTCTCTTTTATTTTTTTTGTTTTTCTCTTTTGCTTTGGCCATTTTTTATACCTAGTTATTTTTGTTTAAAAGTCTAATCCACCTTCACGGGCGGCATCAGCTAAGGCTTTTACTCTTCCATGGTAAATATTACCACCACGATCGAATACTACTTTTTCAATGCCTTTTTCTAACGCCCGCTGTGCTACTAATTTGCCTACTTCTTGCGAAGCTTCACAAGTTGATCCTGACATTTGTGAGCGTAGTGATGGTTCTACAGTTGATGCCGCCACAAGGGTATGTTGGGCTACATCATCTATTACTTGAGCATAAATATGCTTATTGGAGCGAAAAACTGCTAAGCGAGGTCTTTCTGGAGATCCTTCGACTTTTTTGCGGATTCTGCGATGACGACGTTGGGTTAATTTTTTCCGAGTGAGTTTCATAATAGTTAAATAGTTAATATTTACTTCTTACCTGCTTTACCTACTTTACGTCGGACAAATTCACCTTGATAGCGAATTCCTTTACCTTTATAAACTTCTGGAGGACGCACGGCACGAATTTTGGCAGCGACGTTACCTACAACTTCCTTATCAATACCTGTAATAACTATATTGGTATTTTGGTTAACAGCGACTTGAATCCCGTCGGGCATTTTCATTTCCACTGGTTTACTGTAACCAACGTTAAGGGTTAATTGTGGGCTTTGGGCTTGAGCACGATAACCTACACCAATAATTTCTAGACTCTTTTGGAATCCTGTAGAAACTCCTTCTACCATGTTTGCTACAAGAGTACGACAAAGTCCGTGACGTTCTCTGGCTACACGGGAGTCGTTGACTCGTTTAACATGGATAATTTCTTCTTCCTGTTCTACAGTTACTAGGGATGGTAATTCTCTAGATAAAGTTCCTTTTGGCCCTGATACAGTAATATTTTGCCCATTAATTTCTACTGTTACTTTTTTGGGTAGGGGAATGGGGCGTTTACCAATACGAGACACGAGTTTTTCTCCTCAATCTAAATATTTAACATTTGCTTAGTTTTACCAACTTGGTTTTACCAGACATAGCAGAGGATTTCTCCACCTACTCCTAAACGTCTAGCTTCACGATCGGTCATGATGCCACGAGAGGTTGAAATAATAGCGATTCCAATGCCTCCCAAAACCCGAGGTAATTCTTTACGATTGGAATAAACTCTCAATCCTGGTTTGCTAATACGTCGAATGGTTTTGATAATTGGTTGACGATTTTTTCCTTTATATTTTAAGGAAAGACTAATTTTTTTCTTAATCCCTTCACCTGTTTCTTCCCATTCATGGATGAAACCTTCCTCTTTGAGAACTTTTGCTATATTTTTATTCATTCTCGTATGAGGAATATCAACTATTGAATGTCTAACTAAACAAGCATTTCTGATACGAGTTAACATATCTGAGATAGTATCTGTTGATGCCATTATTTCCTTTTTTCCCTCCTAATCGGATTTAGTTATCTCTAAAAGGCATTCCCATCTCTTTAAGTAGAGCGCGACCTTCTTCATCGGTTTTGGCTGTGGTAACTATGGAAATATCCATACCACGAATTTGATCTATGGTGTCGTAGTCAATTTCTGGAAAAATTAGTTGTTCTCTAATTCCAAGACTATAATTTCCCCTTCCGTCGAAGCTTTTGGGGCTAATGCCTCTAAAGTCTCTAATCCGGGGTAGGGCTAGATGTATTAGACGATCGAGAAAGGAGTACATTTTATTAGCTCGAAGGGTTACCATGATACCCACTGGCATTCCTTCTCTAATTTTGAAACCGGCAATAGCTTTTTTAGCTCTAGTTACCACTGGTTTTTGTCCTGTGATGGTGGCTAATTCATTTAAAGATGATTCTAGAGCTTTGGCGTTTTGAGATGCTTCTCCTAAACCTCTATTCACAATTACTTTAACTACTTTAGGAATTTCTAGAATATTCTTATACCCAAATTGTTCTTTTAATTTAGGCATTATTTCTTCTGGATAGCGTTCTTTTAGGCTTTTAACCATAATTTTCTCTTGTTTTTCCCTATTTTAATTTATTGTAATTAAATTATATTATTGATATCTAATCAATTATTTCTCCTGTTTTCTTGAGCTTTCGTACTTTACGACCATCTTCTGTAAAGGTATAACAAATACGGCTGGCTATTTTTTCCTTTTCTGAGTATAACATAACATTTGAGCTATGAATTGGTCCTTCAAAGGTTGTTATTTGTCCTGATTCTCCGTCTTGTTGTGGTTTAACGTGTTTAGTCTTTACGTTAACTCCTTCGACAATTATTTGACTCCCTTTAGGAAAAGTTTTCAAGATTGTGCCTACTTTTCCTTTATCTTTGCCGGAAATTACCTGAACAGTATCTCCTTTTTTCACGTGCATCTTATACCTTTTTGGGGTATTTTTTTTATTATTTCTTGACATTTATAATACCTCCGGTGCTAGAGAAATTATTTTTGTAAAATTCCGTTCCCGTAATTCTCTGGCAACTGGACCAAAAACCCTAGTGCCTCTGGGGTTTCCGTCTTTGTTAATAATTACTGCGGCGTTATCATCGAAGCGAATACTCATTCCACTTTCTCGGCGTAAAGATTGACGTGTGCGAACTATCACTGCTCGTACTACATCTGATTTTTTTACTGCCATGTTGGGAATTGCTTCTTTAACTACTGCAATAATTTCATCACCTATTTTACCATAGCTACAATTGCCAGTACCGAGTACTCGCAAGCACATTAATTTACGCGCGCCACTATTATCAGCGACATTAAGATAACTTTCTTGTTGGATCATTGGTGTTATTTCTTAGTAATTAAAAAGATAATTATTTATTTCAATTCATTAGTAGTTATAATTTCTGTTACTTCCCAGTGTTTGGTTTTACTAAGGGGACGGGTTTCTTTAATACGAACGTAATCACCCTCTTTACACTTGTTTTCTTCATCGTGAGCTTTATATCTTTTAGTTTTCACGACAATTTTCTTATATTTTGGATGACGGGAACGGTTTTCGATGGCAACAACTACGGTTTTATCCATTTTGTTACTAACTACCATTCCGACTCTTTCTTTTACTGCCATTAATCACCTACTCCTGTTCTTCTTCTGATGATGTTTTTGTTTCTTCTGTTGTTGGGGTTTGAGTATTGGATTCTGATTTTGTTGACTCTTGAGCTAATTTTCTCTCGTGCTCCACTGTTAATAATTGAGCAAGACGATGGCGAGTATGCTTAAACTGATGGGGTTTTTCTAATCTCCCGGTTGCTTTCTCTAACCTTAATTCAAAGAGTTTTCTTTTAGCCGCCATAATTTCTTCAACTATTTCGGAATCGGTTAAATTCCTAACTTCTTCTATTTTGGGAAAAGCCATTTTTTAGAGATACTCCTGTTCACGAGTGATAAATTTGGTTTTGATGGGTAATTTCTGAGCTGCTAAACGAAATGCTTCTCTGGCGATGGGTTCTGATACCCCTGCTATTTCAAACATAATTCGTCCAGGCTTTACTACTGCAACCCAAAATTCTGGATTACCTTTACCCGATCCCATTCTGGTTTCTGCTGCTCGCATGGTGACTGGTTTATCTGGAAAAATACGAATCCAAATTTTCCCACCTCTTCTGACATAACGAGTTATGGCTCGACGTGCTGCTTCTATTTGACGGGAGGTAATCCAAGATGGTTCTATGGCTTGAAGGGCAAAATCACCGAAGTTTAAGGTACTGCCTCGATGGGCTAATCCTCTCATTCTCCCTCTTTGTTGTTTACGAAATTTGGTTCTTTTAGGACTTAACATGATTTGATTCCTAGTTCAATTTTTAATTTATTCCGATCGATCTTCATATTTTTGACGGCGTGGTTGGCGACGAGGTGCGGGTACTTGTGGGGTACTTTCCTCTTCTCCGGGAATTACTTCTCCTTTAAATATCCATACTTTTACTCCTAAAATTCCATAAATGGTTTGGGCTGTTTTGTAGGAGTAATCTATATCTGCCCTTAATGTATGTAAAGGAACTCTTCCTTCCCGAATCCATTCACTTCTTGCAATTTCTGCTCCATTTAAGCGTCCACTGATTTGGATTTTGATTCCTTTTACTTCGGCTTTTTGGGTTCTCTGAATTGCTTGACGAACTACTCGACGAAAGGAGACTCTTCTTTCTAGTTGTTCGATAATAAATTCTGCGATCAAACTGGCATCGGCATCGGGTTTGGATACTTCTATGACATTAAGTCTAATAATTCTTCCTTGTCCTAATGCTTTTTGAAGCCCTGTACGCAATTCATTGATTCCTTTTCCTCCGGGTCCTACTACTATACCTGGTCTAGCAGTCATGATGGATAAATCTACTTGATCTGCTTTTCTTTCGATTTTGATGTTAGAAATCCCTGCTGTTTGACCTAGGGTTTTAGCATTTTGATCTTTGGGATTAGATTTATAATTCTCTATATATTGTCTAATTTTGAGATCTTCTTGAAGGAGTTGTGGATATTGTTTACTATCTGCATACCAAAGAGATTTATGTTCTTTAGTAATTCCCAGACGAAAACCGATTGGATGTATTTTTTGTCCCATATTGTTATTTTTTTTGTTTGATTATTCCTTTGTTGGGGCTACTACTAGAGTTATATGACAGGTTGGTTTGCGAATTTGATAAGCTCTTCCCTGTGCTCTTGCTCGATAACGTTTTAAGGTTGGGCCTCCATCGGCAAAGGCTTGACTGATTACTAATGTACCGGGATCGAGTCCTTGATTATGCTCTGCATTGGCTACTGCCGATCGCAATAATTTGATAATTGGTTCACAAGCTCGATAGGGCATAAATTCTAGGATAATTAAGGCTTCTCGATAACTACGGCCTCTAATTTGATCTAGAACTCTTCGGACTTTCAAGGGAGACATCCTAATATAACGAGCGATTGCTTTTACTTCTGATTCTCGATCTATTGTAATTTTCTTTCCCATTTCTTTTATCTTCGTCCTGCTTTTTTATCACTTTTGGCATGACCTTTAAAGGTACGAGTTGGAGCAAATTCACCTAATTTATGACCCACCATTTGTTCTGAGATAAAAATTGGCACATGTTGCCTCCCATTATGAACTGCGATAGTATGACCTATCATATCTGGAATGATAGTTGAGGCTCTCGACCAAGTTTTTATTACTTTTTTTTCACCTTTTTGATTCATAGCTTCGATTTTTGAGAGTAAGCTATCGGCAATAAATGGTCCTTTTTTTAATGAACGACTCATATTTGTTTCTTTATTTCCTCGTAAAACTGATGACAATAATATGATTATTTAGAGTTTACTTACCACCTTTACTTTGACGGACAATATACTTACTACTATGTTTTTTAGCTTTGCGAGTTTTCTTTCCTAAAGCTGGTTTACCCCAAGGAGTCACTGGCCCACTTCTACCAATAGGTGCTCGTCCTTCTCCACCACCATGGGGGTGATCTACAGGATTCATCACACTTCCTCTAACTGTTGGTCGAATTCCTTTATGACGGGTTTTTCCTGCTTTACCTAATTTATAGTTTCTTAATTCTGCATTACCAATTTTGCCGATGGTTGCATAACATTCTTTCCGAATCATTCGCATTTCTTTTGATGGCAAGCGCAATGTTACATAATTTCCTTCTTTAGCAACTAATTGAGCATAAGCACCTGCTGAGCGAACCATTTGTCCTCCTTTTCCAGATACTAATTCAATATTGTGAACTTCTGTACCAAGAGGAATTTTATATAAAGGGAGGGCATTGCCTATCTCAAATGGTGCATCTTCACCTGCCATAATTTTCGTGCCCACTCCTACAGCAGCAGGGGCGAGGATATATCTTCTTTCTCCGTCTTCATATTCCACTAGTGCTATGCGGCAATTGCGATTGGGATCATATTCTATAGCAATAATTTCCCCTTGAATATTACGCTTATCCCTACGGAAATCTATTTGTCTATAAAGACGCTTATGACCGCCTCCTCTGTGTCTACAGGTAATAACACCTCTGTTATTACGACCTTTGGCTCTATGCTTATATTTGGTTAATGATTTTTCCGGTTCGGTTTTAGTTATTTCGGAATAATCAGGTACAATTGCTTGACGCGTACCGGGGGTATATGGTCGAAATTTTCTAATTCCCATGATCTTTTTTCTATATTTTTTCTATTTACAGTTTGATGTTTTATTTATTTCTTTCTTTTTTATCCTGTCTTAAATTAGACTTCTGGGAATAAAACTATACTATCTCCTTCTGCTAGTGTTACAATTGCTCTTTTATATTGAGGTTTATATCCTATAAATCTACCTACTCTTTTTTTCTTCCTTGGAGGGATTAGAGTATTTACTTTTTTTACTGTAACTTCAAATAACGCTTCTATGGCAGCTTTTATTTGGGGTTTAGTTGCAGTTTTTTTCACATCAAAAACATATTTGTTTTGCTCCATAAGCAATGATGCTTTTTCTGTGACTATTGGTCTTATGATTAGATCTGCTAAATAACGCTCTTGGTTTGCTTTAATCACCATAAACCTCCTGTATTTTGGCTAATGCTTCAGGGGTTGTTACTATTTTATCTGCATATAGTAAATCATATACATTCAATTCTGTGGGTTCTATTGCTTTTAAGTTAGCAATATTTCTGGCAGATAAGTAGACATTCTCTGACATATCTAAGAGTATTAATAAGATTTTACTTTCCTTTTCTATGCCCCAACGAGAAAAAGCTGATACTAATTCTTTAGTTTTGGGTTGAGGTAAATTATCGTTAAAGTTTTCTACGACGATTAAATCTTCTTCTCTAGAGCTAAAAGCTGTTCTTAATGCCAACTTCCGCTCTTTACGATTCATTTTCAGGTTGTATTCTCTAGGTTTTGGCCCGAAAATTACACCACCACCACGCCATAGGGGACTTCTGCTAGAACCGGCTCTTGCCCGTCCACTTCCTTTTTGTCGCCAAGGTTTTCTTCCTCCTCCTCGTACTTCACTTCTAGTTTTACTTGAGGCTGTGCCTTGACGCTGCCCTGCTAGATACCTTACTAAGGCTCTATGAACTATATGTGAGGCATTTTCAACTTTTGCCACTTTTAGTTCCATTTGGGCTTCGCTAATTTGTTCTCCTTGCCAGTTTTTAATTATATAACTAACCATTGTTTTTGTTTATTTTTTCCCGAATGTTTTGCTAGGAGTTATATTTAATAAACCACCTTCTTTCCCAGGTACTGCCCCTTTAAGTAACAAAATATTTTGTTCAGCATCAATTTGGACTACTTTAAGTTTACGAATAGTAACTGTTGTGCCACCATAACGCCCTGCCATTTTTTTACCTGGATATACCCTTCCTGGGGTTGTTCCTGCGCCGGTTGAACCGGGAAGGCGATGATTTTTTGAACCGTGAGTCATGGAGCCTCGTCTAAAGTTGTGCCGTTTTTGATAACCAGCAAATCCTCTACCGATGGATGTTCCTCTCACGTCTACTAAGTCTCCATCTTGAAAAATATCTACTTTGACTGTTTGTCCTAATTGATATTCAGTCACATCTTCTAGGCGATATTCTTTTAGATGTCGTAATGGTTCTGCTTCTGATTTTTTTAAATGACCGAGTTCTGGTCGAGTTAAGGTTTTTTCCTTTACTTTTTCGTAACCAATTTGGATGGAACTATAACCGTCTGTTTCCTTTGTTTTTATCTGAGTTACAGTACAAGGCCCTGCTTGTATTACTGTTACGGGTATGGATAATCCCGTTTCTCCGTCGAAAATCTGAGTCATTCCCAGTTTTCTGCCGAGGATTCCTACTGACACTTTTGGTTAACTCCTCAAAATTTACTTAACTACATTTTTTGGCAAGACAATTTCTAGAGAGAAGATGCCAAAACAACTAACTCTCTTGAGCTTTTACTCTGTTTTTTTCTTCTAATATGAAGTCAAAATAGAGTTAAATTTGGTGTCTTTTCTTAGCAGTATTTAAAACTTCTGCTATAGTTTCTTTTGATTTCCTAGCTAATTTTGATTGCAAACCAATTTGGTTTCTTTGATTTAATTAGCTTTATTTTGTTTTAGAGACTTAAGGCTTGTTAATTTTCCTCAGTATCTCGATGTCACCAAATGTTTAGCCAATTTGTTTTAAGCAGTTGGCTTTTTTGGTCACAAATAATAATTGTACACTATAGTACTATAAAAGATCAAGGATTTTTTCAAAAGTTTCTTCTATATTCAAAAATCCTTTTCTATCTCAAAAGTTACTACTATTAAAGCAAAATGAGAGTGTTGAAGGGAATCGATCTAGCTAATCTATAATATGGTAGATATTGTAATTAAAGGATAAAAATGGGATTAATTATCTTTGGCAATTCATTTGTTCGTGATTTAGAAAAATCAGGTGCTTTAGGTTTATATGTACCTTTAGAGGGTGGATTTGAAGGTCGTTATCAAAGACGTTTGCGTACCAAAGGATATGTAACTCTTAATCTTACTGCTAAAGGTTTGGGAGATTTAGGAGCATATTTAACTGGAATTCACGGTGTGCGCCCCGCTCATTTAGGGAAGAAAACTATTGGACAGGATGCTGCTGTAGGTCCTGTGTATTATGTTCCTCCTATAGCAACTTATCAATTGGAAACTTTACCTCCTAAGACTAAGGGTTTAGTCTTATGGATTATAGAAGGTTATGTTCTCAATCGTGAGGAAAAAGACTATTTAATTAACTTACCTAAACTTGAACCTCGAATTAAAGTAGTTTTAGAAGTAGGTGGCGATCGTTATTTACGTTGGGAACCACTAGCTAATACACTTAAAGTCGCATAATTTTGATATAATAGAGATCAAATAAAGGATCAAATTAAGCTAGGCAAGGGGAGATAGTATGCTAGAAAACCGCGATTATACACTGATTATTGATAAAAGTGGCAGTATGTCAATAAAAGACCAAGTTGGGGGAAAAAGTCGTTGGCAAGTCATGCAAGAATCAACCCTTGCTTTAGCTAGTAAGTGTGAAGAACTTGATCCTGATGGCATTACTATTTATATTTTTTCGGGTCGATTTAAGCGTTATGATAATGTCACCGCTGATAAGGTATTGCAAATATTTAAGGAAAATGAGCCTTCTGGGAGAACGGATTTAGCCGGAGTTTTAAAACACGCTACAGATGATTATTTCCGTCGCAAATCTATTGGTGATACTAAGGATAATGGGGAAATCTTTGTGGTGGTAACTGATGGTGAGCCGGACGATCGTAAGGCGGTGATGAAGGTGATTATTGAAGCATCCCGAAAACTCGATCAAGATGAGGAAATGGGACTTTCTTTTATTCAGGTAGGGAATGATCCTGATGCGACTCGTTTTTTGAAAGTTCTTGATGATGAATTGGAAGGTGCTGGGGCTAAATTTGATATTGTTAATACTATTACTATTGATGATATGGAAGATTACACTTTAACGGAAATACTTCTTAATGCTTTGATTGATTAATATTTGATCATCCTATTTTAAAAAGAAAAAAAAATTATAATATAATTAGCATTTAATTCCTTTTAAGTTAAGTAGAGAAATATTCAAAAGGAGGCAATTTTAATGACTGATATGGACGATTTGTTAGCTCAAATTAAAACAGAATATCAAGAAAAACAAGAAAAAACTAAGAAAAAACAAGCTCAACCTCAAAAATCTTCATCTCTAGATAATTTGTTGGCTGACTTGGAAAAAGAGTATCAAGAAAAGCATCAAGATTTACCATCTACTCCAAAGAGACATCAAAAGGAAAACGATTCATCCACAGATAATTTTTTGGAGCAAATAAAACAAGAATATAAATCTAAACATCAGCCTAAATCTAAATCTAAATCTAAAACAAAAACAACTTTAAAAAATGATTGGGCAAAAGAATTAGAAACTAAATACCAAGAACAGAATAAAACTAAAACTAAACAAAAGAATGTAGACCATATACAAGATATACAAAAACAAGAATTAGAACGACAACGGAAAGAAAAAGCTCTGAAAAATAAGGCTGAACAATGGTTGAAAAATTTAGATCCTCTTTCTGATGAGGGTTTATGGTTTGAAGAATTTGCTTATTCCTATGAAAGTCGTTTGGAAGCTGCTAAGGATTATTTACGAGCTTTGGATTGAAGAATTTTTTTTGGTCTAAACCCTTGCTATTTAAAAAAAATTGTGTTATGCTTGATAAAGCAATAAAAAAGAAGTGCGGGCGTAGTTTAGTGGTAAAACCTCAGCCTTCCAAGCTGATGATGCGGGTTCGATTCCCGCCGCCCGCTTTTTGAGTATAATGTAAAATGTAATTATCCCAAGCTAAATTTTATCATTGCAGATGGAAACAAATTTCATCTTTAAAGAAACATTTGATAGTGTTTTTTCAAATGCAGCACTTCATTGGATGAAACCTTGGGGAAAAGTTATTTCTTGTGTAGAGAAAAGTTTAAAATTAGCAGGGAATTTTGTACCAAAATTTGGTGGCAAAGGAAATATTAAAACTATTATTACCCCTATTCAAGAAGTCTTTGAAGATAATGGTTATCCTTGGCATCCTGAATTAAATCCTTGGTATTTTCCTAGTATTGGAGATTATACCAACTGATTAGAAAAATAAAATTTAGAAGTTTCTTATCCAGAATTATCTTCTCGTACCACTATTTTATCAGATAAAAATACTGTAATCATTGATTAGCTAAAGATTTTTTATAATATCAATTTTCTAAAACTATGATAGACTTAGAACAAGAAAATTCTGAAATGCGTATTGAAAATGTCTGGTAGAACATCGACTGAAATCACAGAA
>JANQIW010000141.1 GCA_028281945.1 Prochloraceae cyanobacterium PL24a_bin.78 | reverse complement strand
CCAACAGTTCTTTTTCTGAAGAGGAGAGAGAATCATCAAAAAAACCTTGTAGTTGTTTTGAAAAGACTTTTTTAAAGTAATTATTTAGGTATTTAATTCCTATCTTTTGATAATTATCTTTGAGTTTTTTGGAAAAAATTGTAAAAAGGTTCTTAATAATTCTCTCAATTGTTTTTGTTGGAAAATATTTTTTTTCCTCATTACTGGTAAAATATCGTTTAATTATCTCAATATCCCCATCATCTTTGATTTCTTCCAATGCTTCAAGTAAAATTCTATCGATAAAATTGGAGCGATCAATCTTTTTAAATCTCGCTTGAAAGAATATTTCTGGATTTTTGATCTTAAGATACTGGTGTAATTTCTGCTCAATTAATTCTGTTAAAGGCTTAGAATATGCTTTAATTCTAAACCTAACGACAGTTGCTTGATCGACATTAACTAAATGAGCAAAATCATCTGTTAGTAGACAACCAAACTTGTGAAAACAGAGTAGCATTACTGCTTTACGATAAGGTATAGGAATTTTCGTTCTACTTTTCTCAACCTGATTATCAAGGTGGATAATCATTGAGTCTAAATCCATTATACTTTCTTCCTCAAAAATTGTTTCAGCAGATTCTTCAGGTTTTTGAGATTCTTTTCTGTGGATATTAGTATCAATGGATATTTCATCGATTGCCTGCCTATTATAATTACGCAAAGCCTGAAGACAAATTCCTGTTATCCAATTTTCCAATTGACTTGGCGTTACTTTTGGGCTATCCTTAACTTCTACTGGTGTATCGTGGCAAAAACGTCTAGAATTATAAAGTCTGGCAGCTTTTTCAAAGTCAGTTTTTTGAAATTTAGACCATCTATTTTGAGTATTATGATTGGGTAATCTTCTTTCTTGGTAAACAGAAATTAAACACCTTAATGAAAAGATGTAATAATAGATTTGTGAATCTTGGCTTGACTTTACATTCAAGAATATTTCAATGGCATTTTTTAACTTTTCCTCTCGATTTCTTAATTTTTTAGGGTTTTTAAGATCTACATTGCACAACAAACGCTCATCAGAGATTTGGGATCTTGAATTTTTCAAAATATTACTGATGATGCCACGCCAATAAGTGATTTTATTTGCACCACTTGAATGTTTGAGATTATATTTTTGACAAATTTTAGTAAATTTTTCCGGATTATACAAAACTTGATTTATTTCATCATAATCTTTTTCGATAGTAAAACTAGAACCTGAAGATAATTTAGAATACTCTCTTAACATAAAAAAAAGTATTTTATAATGTATGTAAGCAATTAAATGTAAATGTGCGTATTCTCTTTCTCGATCCATTATTTTTTTATTATTATTTCTAGGTTTATTTCTATTATAATTAATAATTATGGACCAGAAAAATTCTAATAATTCCTTTTCTTCCCATTTTGGATATTTTTTTAGCTTTTCCTCAAGATTGTGTTCCAATTTTCGCTCACTTTTTAAATATAATTTTCCATTATCAAGTTGCCAAAATCGAGAAAAACCTTTAATAATTTCTTTGTATTTTTCTTCGTGCACTTTTATTGTCCTCTAGAAAAAGGGAAAATCCCTAGAATATTGTTTATACTATCAACTCAGTCATAAAATTATTAAGATCTTTAAAGTAAAAAAAATATCTTAGTAATTTTTTATTAATAAAAAAAATAAATTTATACAGATAGAGAGAATTATAAAATTCTTATATTAATAAAATATTTTATTAATTAATAACACATAAGATTAAATTTATAATAATATTTTTTGGAAAAAAAGTACCAATTCCACAGATTAAATTAGAATATTCTTTTCAAATTACTTAATCCCCCTAGTATCTTTTTTTTGAAAACTACCTAAGTACTATAACAAAAACTGCTATAGTAGAAAAATTTAGTAATATTTAGATATTTTCAATCACAGAATTATTGATCGAATAACCAAGACGATTAATAATTGAAATAGTATCTATCGAAGTGATAAAACCATCTCCATCAAAATCTGCTCTTTCATTGCTAGGAGAGACAGTTTGGCCCAGAATATTAATTACACTCATGGCATCCAAAGAAGTTACAAAACCATCATTATCGAGATCCCATGGGAAATAAGTAATATCATCTAAATCAATTCCTTTTCCTTGATTTGAATTATTATCACGATTTACCTCATTATTTAATAATTGATCTGGATCGATAACCACTCCTAAATAATCTGTATGACGAGAAACATACCCAGCACCTTGATTAAGAGGATCTTCAATATTTACTCTTGTTTCAAGAAGATTTATTGGTAATTGAATATCTAAATATTGCTGTAAACTTTCGCCTCCTTCTAAAGAATTTAGAGAATAACTATCGATAATCAGATCGTCAACATCGCCAATAATTTCATTATCAGAATAAACGATAGCAATTTCTACATCTGGGGAAGTAGCTAAATTTTGATTTTCAATACTGAAAGAAACAGAAGCCTCACCACCAATAACATTATCAGAAACCACATCAAAAGAAGTGACAACCAAATCTAAATCTAAATTTTGGTTAGGATTAATAGAAACAGTAGCCATAGCCGTGTCACTACCATCATTACCATCAGCAATAGTGTATTCAAAACTACCCTCCCCATTAAAATTAGAAAGAGGAATAAAGATAGCATTGCCATTACCATCCAAAGTTACCATGCCATTGATAGGATTATGAACTTCAATTAAGCTAATAGTATCCCTATCAATATCCACATCATTAGCCAATAAATCACCAGTAGAAATAATTAGAGGAGTATTTTCAGTAGTAGTAAAACTATCATCATTAGCAACAGGAGGATTATTAAAAATTTCAACTTCTTCAACCTGATTATCTTCTGAATTTGGGATTTCAATCAGACGAAGATTAAGATTAACTTCTCCCGTTTCAGTTTTAGGGGTAATTCTGTAACTGCGATTTCCCCACAGGGTTTGTAATTTACTATCAAAGTCAAAAGTGTTAATCTTCTTCCAATTTACGCCATTATCTAAAGAAGTTTCTAACTCAAATAGAGAAGAATCAAAATCACTAATTTCTAAGAATTGATTGTAAGAATTGTTAGTTTGAGGAATAATCTCAAAATACTGCCCTTCAGTATTAGTAACTTGTTGGATAGAGAAATCTAATTTTGAGCTAGAATTTTCATAACTAAAACTATCAGTTTGATAATTGATATCTAAGGTAAAAGTTTCAGTTTGAGATTGAGGCAGATATTCTATTTCTAAATCAGGGTGATTATCATAAAATTGGTCTACTATTTTATTTACTCCATCTCGATAATCGTTGAAAGTTTCCGTAAATCCAGCATCATTTAAAATCCGATTATTTAACAAGTCATCGTTGAATGCTTCAATATCCCCATTATAATCAGACTGATGGAGTAAGAAATGCTGAAAGAATTGAATTGAATCACCATGGGAATCTTTAAGATAAAAATCATTTTGGGAGGACTCTAAAAATATATCCACATCACCTAAATATTTGTTACTTCCCAAATGACCTGTTACTAAATCTTGAAATAAACCATCTTTTTCATAATTACTATGAATTACTTTAACTAATTGAGCATCAGAAACATCTAATTTATTACCAAGATCTGTTATTTCCAATCCAGTTAATGGAAAGGTAGAATCAAAGGCTGGTGCTGCTGGATCTAAACCAATAATCTCATTAACCTTACTGCCTGTTATATCATTAATAACTCGACCTGCAACTCCAACAACGTGAGCACCTAAACTATGACCTATTAAATGAAGTTGGTCTGAAGGAATATTAAGCTGATTGAGGTAATTCCCTAAAGCTTCACCAGCTATTTGGGTATTTCTGGCAGCACCATCATAAAATGCTTCATTAAAAGGATAAAAAGAAGAACCATTGAGATCGCTCCAATCTACAATCAAATAATTAGCATCAGGGGCCACATTTTTTTGAAGTAATAAACTCGTATCTCTCAACCAATCAGAGCTTGAATTAGTAAGAAATCCAGCCACAATTACATAAGTAGGCTTAGAAGAATCGATTTGCCCATTGAGTGCGAGAAAGGTTATCTCTTTCTCCCCGCTATCAGTAGAAATGGTATTAGTTTGAGTAGGTTGAAAACCGGAAATCAAATTAATTTGACGAGCAATAAGTTGTTGACTCTTATCGTAAAACTCATGACGTTGGAAAACAGAATCGATAGTACTTATCCAAGTATTGAGATCCCCTTGTTGAATAGCATTACCAATAGTGAATCCAATATCTCCAATAGCATCAATGGTTTCAACTAAAGAAGCAAATTTTCCACTTTCTACGCTATCAATCCCTCGCATTTGAGAAAGAGAAATCACCCCATTAAAAATATTAGAAGATGCCCCCAACCAATCACCATTTTCTATAGCCTCAATAGAGTCAAAAACAAAATCTGGGAACTTTTTAATCTTCTCAAAAAGCTCATTGCTAATATCATCAGGCTTAATGTATTCTCCAAAAGAATCAAAAGCGAAACTAGATAAATCCCGGATACGCCCTAAAAAACCTCCTAATTCATCTCCTGATTGGGCTTTGCGCAAAGCATCATAAGCAGAATCAGCCAGAGATTGGAAATCTTTAATCCCCTCAAGAACATTATCTGGCAATTCCAGAGTACCAATATAACTTGTAATCCCTTTAACAGCATTAAAAATAGCATCAGTCCAATCCCCATTATAAGCTGATGTAATAGCACTATTGATAGCATTAGCAATACGCAAACCAGCCTTGATTTTTTCAACACTGGCAATTAATCCTAAAGATGAGCCAGCCGTTACCACCACAGAAGCAATAGACAAAAGAGTAGCATTACTTTCCAAGAAGAAATCAAAGAAAGTCTTCTGACGAGCTTCCCTTTCAATTTGACGCTGTTCTAAAATATCATTAAAAATAGAACGAGCTTCTTGAGCTAATCCTTGAGAAATTTGATTGGCATCCTGGGCTTGACGAACTTGTTCTAATACTCCTAATAATTCATCAGAAAGGATGGATTTATCCTCTAAATAATCATTCCTTGTTTCGATGGCTGTGAGCAATTCATTTACAGCTTGTTGCAGGTTAGTTTCTGATTCCTCTAATAAATTTTGATCTTCTAGGGCTGCTAATTTTAACTCATCGAGTTGAGTTTGATATTGATTGTTTTGTCCTATTAACCCATCAACTATTTCCGTCAATTGAGCTTCAATTTCAGCCTCTTCCTCCCCTTCAAGAGCACGATCAATAGTTATTTGAGTATTGTTGATTTTTTGTTTCAAATCCTCTGGTACATCAGGATTTAAATTAAATTCGGCTAATTGAGCTTGTAAATTGGCAATAGCTGTAGAATGGTCAGTATTTTCTAAAATAGGCTCTATTTCCAAACCAATATCTCTGCCCACTTCGATTAAAGACTGCTGTAGGGCTGATTGTACATCCTGTTTTTGATAGATTTCGATTTGAGTAGCTAACTGTTGGCGTTGATAATCTAAAGCTAATGCCTCAAGAGCTTTTTGTTGTGCTAATGTCTCATCAAGTTTAAGATTGTCAGCATAATCAATTTCCAATTGAGCAATTTCAGAATTGAGCAATTGTACCTGAAAAATTTGGCTGATAATATTCTCAGTTGTACCTTGTAAAATCTCTAGAGTAATTTGTCGCGCTTCCAATTGGTCAAGTTTTTCTCGTTGAGTTTCCGTAGCATTATCTAGAGAACCTATTTGTGCTAAAAGATTGTCATACTCACTTTGAGCTTGATTAATTTCAGCATCGATTAAAGTTTTTTGAGCCTCTGCATGATTAAAAGCAATTTCAGATTGACTAGCATTTCTGGCTGCTTCCCTTCTCAATGCTCGATTTTCCCTCAATAACTTGTTGAAATAACGAGCTAATTTTTTATCCTCTTCCGTACCAATACCTCCAGTAAAGAAATTACCGGTATCAGAAGTTAAATCTAGAAAATCATCTCTGTAAATACGGGCAGCTACAGCTAAACCTCGAACCCGTGCCAAATCTAATAACTCTTCAGCTCTTGTCTCTCCAGCATCAATCATTTTTTCCAAAAGATCAATAGTTTCAGGTTCGATTTCATTAATGCTGTCAATAGAGGATTTAGCAGACTCGAAAAGACTGGTTTTCAACTCCAAATTTTCGATTAAAGCTTCCAAAGTTTCCTGAGATTCCCGAACTACTCCTAAATGCTCGTCATTTAAGCTATCTAGATAAACAGCAAAGGAATTAATATTATTAGTCAGGATTGTGTTGCTATCTAAGGCACTTTCAGCTAATAATTCCAACTCATTTAAAGTAGACTGGGCAGTATCTAACTGCTGACGTAAAAGAGAATATTCAGTGCCACCGTTATCGAAATATGTCTCAATTAATTGGGCTTCTGTCAACAACAAATCTTTTTGAGCTACGATCGCTTCGTCATATTCTCTTAAAGCTTTCTGGCGATTCTCTAAGATACTCATATCATGACTTAACAAGTCTAGTGAGTTTTCCAAAATAGATCGAGTGGTAGAATCAATTTCCCCATTGGAATCGAGAAACTCCTCTAAACGTTCTTTTTGTTCAGTTATGCTTTCTAACTGTATGCCGAGGCTTTGATTTCTCAAACTCACCCATTCACGAGTATTTTCAATATTAGAGAGGATTTGATTGTTTTCTGCTAAATATTGAGACTTAATAGGAATCAATTCGTCGTAAGTTTGTTGTAAAGTTTCGGCACTATAGTAGTAGGTTTGCCATTGAATTCTGACTTCATCAAAAGCCCTTTCAGCATCTACAGTCGCTTGGGTAAGTTGGTTTTCTAAATCTGGCAATAAAGTAGTTAAATTGTCAATGGCTTGTTGATATTCTGCCGATTGCTGCCCTGCAACATTAATAGTTTCAATTAAATCTCCCAACTGAGACAACCTGTCTTCCAGCACATCAGCTTGAGAATTGGCAATTTCCCAGGCATCATTAATTTGTTTTGCTGTTAGAAACTCATCCTTTAAAGTATTCCCTACAGTAGCTTCAGGATTTTCTTCATTGAGATCTTCTCGTCCTAAAATTTCATATCCAAGATCGCGAGATGTTTCCGCTTGTTTGGAGAAATTTTCATAATAAAGCCAATAAGTATTTAAGTGGGTAATTTCTACAGGAATCTCACTCTTACCGAATAAGCTTCTTGTCCAACTTTCTCTGGTTTCTGTCCAAGTCAAACTATCAGGAACTTCTACTCCCAGTTTATTAGCAAATTTATGCTTTAATTGGTTATGTTGCTCTAAATATTCTAAAGCTGCACTTTCATAAAATTCAGCAGCCTCAAAATGGGCTTTAGCAGATGCTTCCCGCATTTTTAATTGGTTTTCAAGGTTTGCTAATTCTTGGCTACTTTGTTGGTAATTATCTCGAATAGTTCCAACTACACTTAAGATATTTAGATCCCCAATACCAGCACCTGTTAAAAGATCCTCTAAAGCCGTTTTAACTGTTCCAAGGGTATCGGTAATTATTTGATAATCTTGACTTTCTTCTAAAGTAGTGGTGAGATTTGCTCGTAATTGATTTTCCTCTGCTTCAAGTTGAGAGCGTTTGATGGTTAAATCGTGGAAGTTTAACTCAATTATGCCATGTAATTTTTCCCCTTGTCGCCCATTATTGCCAGCGGTTTTCCATAAACCATGACGATTCATATAGGCATAATCTCTTTTACCGCTATTGCTCAATTCCCTCCAATTCCTAAAAGATAGAGATTCGTTATCAGCAGTTGTAAATCTACCTTCTTGAAACTTGTCAGTAACGCCAATCCAAAATTTTGCTCCTCTGTTGGGTTTCCCTTCTGGAGTTTTACCAAATATTTGTTGCAGATAATTTTGTTCTTTCTGCCCATTAATAACTACTAAACTGCCTCCAATAGACTCAGCAAATTCTTGGATTTCTTCCCAAGTCCCCGCTTCTGGACTGACAAAGTAGAGATTTCCTAAGTTATTATCCACCCCTTTGTCAATTAATTCTTGGATTTGTTCTGGAGTACGAATTTTTCCTAAAGCATCATATAATTCTGCTTTTTCTAATAATTTAACTTCATCTTCGGTTAAATTTAATAATTTTTCTTCATTAAGAGTAATATTTTCTTCAAAAGTGGCTAATTCGGCTTGTAAAGTATTGAGTTGTTCTAAAGTTTGGAGAATATTAGGGTTAATATTTCCTCCTTTTTGTTGAATTTCTTCAACTAAAGTTTGAAGTTTAGTAATTCCTTCATTAAGATTTTCACTAGTTAAATTTTGTTTATCTAGTAAATTTTGGATTTCTAGGAACTCTTGAGCAGTTTCTGATAATTTTAATTGATTGCTAATTCCTTCGATTTTTGCTGTTAATTCATCTTGAGAGTTAATTTTTTGCTGAAAAAGGGCAATACTATCTCGCACTGAGGTGACTGCATCATCAATTCTACTCAATCTTTCAGTTAAAACCTGTTCAATATCTAATTCTTGAGTTAAATCTCCTCTTTCTTTGAGATAATCTCCTAGAGTTTTAGTTAAACTTAAATCAAAATCTTCAATCAAGTCACTGGCAAGTTGCTTTAATTCTCCTATATCTCCATCTATTTTTTGGTTAAAAGCATCTGCATCTTTCAGGATTTCTTCTTGTCGCAGTACATCTGCTTCAATTAAGTTACGAAGATTTGATTCTAATAATGGTGCACTATATAGGTTACCACGATCGATAATATTATCCAGAAAAGTTTCGGCAATTGCTGTAGTTTGAAGGATTTCAAAAATTTCCTTATTGTTTTCTAATTCATCATAAGCAGATATTCGGGTTGAAATCAAAATTTCCTCAATTTCATTTTCTGCCTGCTGGTAGGAATTTTCAAACTCAGGAATGAATTCATTGTATTCTAAAATCAATTCATCGATTCCTATATTTTGCTGTGAAAGTTTTGCTTGAAAATCCTCAACAAATTGAGCTACTAAGAGATCTAAATTATTGCTATTAACAGAATTAACTTGGTTTTGAAGGGTTTCAAGGCTGGAATTTAACCCTTGGAATTCATGATCCCGATCTGATATTTCCTCTTTAAAAAGATTAACAGCAGGATTAACTTCATTCTCAAAGAAATCAATATCCGATTCTGTTATCAATAATCCTAAACTTAATAACTTTTCTCCCGAACTATATTGGGCATTAATCAGAGATTCAAGATCTAGAAATTGGAGATTAGAACTAATAAATTCAGATAAAAAAGCCGAAGCTCGATCATTTATTTGTGCATTTAAAGTTTCAATATCATTCTCTAAATTATTAATAGTTATTTCGGTATTAACAATATGGGAAGAAAAACTAGCAATTTCAGAGTTTAAGGAATTAATTCGAGAATTATTATGATTAATTTCCTGTTGAAAACCTTTTTTAGTATCTTCTAAAGCCTGTTTTTCATTCTCTAAAGTATTTATCAATAATATTTGACTGTTAAGGATTTCTTGAGCGTCAAATAAATCTGCTACTGCTTCACGATAATTGGCAATTCGCTGAGGCCGTCGAACTAATTCACTACCGATCCATTGAAAGAAACCTCCATCTCGATTTCTGATCTCATCAACTCTTTCTTGCGCGAGATTTACATTATTTTGATAAACTAATTCTGATGCATTTGCCGAATCTAATTCATTTTGCTTAGAATTAATTTTTCCAGTTAATTGATTTATTTCATTACTATAAAAAATATTTTGTTCTTGTCGAGCCGTTTTTTCAGTTTCTTTTTCAATTTTTTCGGCTTTTAAAGAGTTTAAATTGGATTCTTGAGTAATTAAATCTTGAAATTTTGATTTTTTTTCAATTCCTACATTTACTAAAGTATTAAAAGGAGTTAAAACATTATCCCATTCTAGCTCAACCTCAGATACTTTTTGATTAAATTCATCGTTTGTTCCTTGTATTTCGTTTAAAGTAGCAGGAAATAAACTTAAACGCTCCTCAGTTACTTCTAATTGAACAAGATAGTCGTTTAAAATTTGTTCGTCTAGAGAATTTAAGGTATTATTTTCTAAAGATTTAGCATCTTGAATCCAGCTTTTTACTTCTTGTATTTTCTCTTCTAAATCGTCATAAGAAGTCAAAAGATTATTTTGCTCTATTTGAATCTCTTTTAAATTTTCTGAAAAATGGTTTAAGGGCAATTGGCTAATAAGATTATCATTGACAAATCCATCAATTAAACTTACTAATTCATCTAAAGCTTCCTTACTAGAAGCACCTATTAATTCAATACTAACTTGACGATCTTTTGCCCAATTTATATCTTGTTCTAATTGTTTAGTATATTCTTGAGTAGTTGTTAGTATATTTACTAGACGATCACTATTAGCCGATTGAATAGTTTCTAAAAATTCTTTAACACCTGTAAAATTACCCTCTCCTTCTAAATGCTCTTCCAGATCGGTATAAATTTCTTCATAAAGAACTAATTCCGACTCATCTAAAAAATAGTGACTTTCATTCCGTAACAGTAATTTCCATTTTTGAACTAAACCTTCATTATCACTTAAAAGTTGAGAATAGTCATTATATAAAGTATTTATTTCTTCTGTAATTGGATTAAGATAATTGTCTTCTAGACTTTTAATTTCTTCTTCCTTACTAGAAATATTGCCATTAACCTGTTGAATTTCAAAATCTAAATTATTTATTTGTGTTTGATAATTACCATTAGCAACATTTTTGGAATTATTTAAAAGATTAATTTCTACATTGTAGCCATTGATTAAGTCGTTGCGAGCATTTGTCGCATTTTCTTTTAAATCTCGAATGTTTTGATATGTTTCGTTATTGAGATTTTCAGCACTTACTTCGGCATCAACTTGATAAACTAAAATTTCCCCTTGCCCATATCCTAAATATTTATTAATATGATCTTTGACATTAATAGAATTATCATAATTTCCGTTTTCCCATTTTTCCCGCTGATTTGCGATTTTGGTTTTAATGTTATCATAACTGGTAATCAAATCCTGATAGACTTGATCGATGGATTCAAGGTTATTTATGTAGGAGTCAACTTGATGAGGAGTTACTCCAGAATTGACATAATTATCATTGCTTTGAGAATATGTTTTAAGACTATTTAATTGAGTAATTGCTGTATTAAATTTATCAATAAAATCATTAAAAATATCCATTTTTTTCTGAGATTTTGTAGCTCCGTGACCATCATTAGGAGTATCTCGGCGTTCCTGCCATAAAATTACCCTTTCTTGTGCGTGATTTTTGGCATTAGTAAAATCATTAATAATGGATTGTATTTCAGTAGGAGATTGAACGATATGCTCTACAGGATTACCAATCAGGATTGAGTTATAATTATAACTAGAATTAGCAGAATTAATTTTATTTTGAACTTGATTTATTTCTCCTTGAAAAAACTGATTAGACTCATTTTGAGCAGAAAGTAAACTATTTTTTTCGTTAATCAATCCATTTCGATTTGTTAATAAATCCTTTAATTCCCCGTCTTTTGTCTTGTACTGCCCCTCTAAATCTGATAATTGATTAATTTTTAGCTCTAAATTATCGATTTTAAGATTGATATTGGTGCGATTAATCTCAACAGATGATGTTAAATTTTGATAATCTTGAAATGCTTGTTCCTTCAAATTGTTATAAATTTGTTGAAGTTCCTCCTCTGAATATTCAACCCCTGGTAAAGTTTTTAAGAGTTGTTCCAATTGAGCTTTGTTTTCGGCAATTTCTAATATTTCATTAATTAGTGTTGAATCGGCTTTACTCATAATAGTTATCTTGTTTCTAAAAGTTCTATTGATTTATTGCAATCAATAAATCAATTGCGACCCAAAATATCAAATATGCAAATTGGTTAGAATTTTAGGAAGAAACAAAAATATTCATCTTCTGTCATTTTCAGAATTCAAGAAGTAGTAAATAGAGAAAATTATCCAGAGAGAAAAAAGGGTTGATGGGAGGCGATTGCGCGCAGCGCACCAGCAGAGCTGATCGCCTCAATTAAAACGTGAAATCTGAAGGGGTGACAATGCAGCTCAAAAGTCGATATAATAAGGGTTTCAAGGAATATTTGCCATTTATTTTTAGATGAATTATTGATAATAGCAAAATATAATCTTAGTGTAATTATATATAAGACAAAATTTTCAAAATAAATTTAATTATGGTAATTTTTTGAGAAAATCCTGAAAGGGTGACAATCGGCTTAAAAGCCTTACAAGGCAATAGTTTCAATGATTGAGTGTACTATTCGTTTCTATGGCTTATTGAGAATACCTTGATAAATTTTTAATCAATAATTTGGGATGGTATTGAAAAATTAATTGCTTCAATTGGAATTTTT